>JADGRG010000549.1 GCA_017881145.1 Sandaracinaceae bacterium
CGATCCGCTGTTCGCCAAAGAGACCGCGGCGGCTCAAGAGCTGTCGGAAAATGGCTCATAGCGGCTTACGTCCTCGAAAAAATCCTCGAAATACGAGAGTATTCCTGCGGTTTTTTCTGCGGGCGCGCTCGCTCTGCGCCGATTTTTCGACAGCTCTTCAGTGCGCGTGAGCGCGGTCGGATCGCGTTGCCCTGGTTCCTGGTCACGAGCTTGCTTGCAAGCCCTGCCGTGGCCGACACCGTCTTGGCCGTCGACTTGTCCGCGACGATCCGTCCGGTGACGCACGCCGCGAGCGGCTCGCTCTACGGCGTCACCGAGAAGCTGCCCGCGGACGTGGACGCCCTCATCGCGCCGCTACACCCGAACGTGTTCAACAATCCGGCTGCGGACGTGCAACAACCGGTTGGGGACGCGATCGCAGTCGCTGGTCGCGTGGCGCGGACCGGGGGGCGGGTAACCATTCGCCTCGCCGATTGGTTTCCGGGTTGGCCCTACAAGTTCAGCAACATGACCGATTGGCTCGACAAGGTGGGTCAAACGGTCTCGCGAAAGAAGGCCTCCGGCGTCGACAACTACTACGGCTACGAGATCTGGAACGAGCCCAATGCGACATGGACCAGCTCGACGTCGTTCACCGACTTCTGGAAGCAGACTTACGACAAGCTGCGGCAGCTCGATCCCAACACGAAGATCATCGGCCCGTCGGTCTCTTGGTACGACGGGGCTTATCTCCAGAACTTCCTGACGTTCGCGAAGAACAACAACTGCCTGCCGGACATCGTGTGCTGGCACGAGCTGAGCGGAGCCGATTTCAGCGCGAATTTCGCGAAGTATCGGGCGCTCGAACAGCAAGTGGGGATCGGCCCGCTGCCGATCAGCATCAACGAATACAGCAACAAGGACATGCTCGGCGACGAGGGGCAGCCGGGTGCATCGGGACCGCTGATTGCGAAGTTCGAGCGCTTTCAGGTCGACTCGGCGTGCATCTCCTATTGGGACGTTCCGCATCCGGGGCGACTCGGCAGCTTGCTCGCGACCGATACGGACAAGAACGGCGGGTGGTGGTTCTACAAGTGGTACGGAGACATGACCGGCAACATGGTCTCGACCACTCCGCCCTCGCCCAACGACGCGGCAGCGCTCGACGGCTTTGCAAACGTGGAGGTCGCCGAAACGGCGAGCGTGGTGTTTGCGGGCGTCAATGACGGCACGATCCAGATCGTCGTCAAGGGTTTCGCGGCCGCGCTCTTCCGCTCCAAGGTCCATGCGGTCGTGGAGCACACGCCGTTCGCCAGCCGTTCGACGATCGTCAATGCGACGGACATGATCTCGATGGCCGACGTCAGCGTCGAAAACGACGAGACCACGGTGTCGGTGAGCAACACCAACGGTACAGACGGGTATCGTCTCAGCCTGAGCTCCATCGGCGGACCGGTTGCTTCCGGCGGTTCCGGCGGTTCCGGCGGCAAGGGCGGCGCGAGCGGCGGTGGCGGGGCGATGGCCGGCAGCGGTGGCGATGCTGGTCAACGCGATGCAGGGAGCGGCGAGGGGGGAGTCGCCGCAGGCACGACTGGTGGCGCTGGCGGTCGGCTCGCCACGGGAGGCGGCGGCGGAGTCGGAGGATCGTCCGCAACGGCGGCGGGCACGGGAGGCGGAGCTGGGAACGCACGTGGCGACATGGCAAGCACGGGACACCGCGGCGGCTGCGCTTGCAGTCTTTCAGCAAGCCGAGCTCGAGGCCATTCGTGGGTGGCACCATGGCTCGTCGCGGCGGGAGCACAGCTGCTCCGACGTCGGCGACGGGATCGACGCGCTGCGAAAGGTGCGTTGCTCGCGGCGCTGCTCGTCACGCTCGGCGGCTGCTCGACCAACGCGAGCTCCGACAATGGCGGCGCTCGCGATCGCTGAGCTCACAGCGCTTGGCGAGCAACGTCGCGGCTAGCTTGCGGAGAGGCTAGACCGGCCGCGCCAGATGTGGCATCTATCGTCGTTCAACGATGAATGGACCCACGATGCCCGCTATCTCGCAGCCACTTACACGCCGTCTTTCGTTTCTCGACCGCTACCTCACCGCCTGGATCTTCCTCGCGATGGCGCTGGGCGTTGCGCTCGGCTTCCTCGCGCCTGCGCTGACAGCAGCGCTGGAGCGGATGAGCGTTGGCACCACTTCGATTCCGATCGCGGCTGGACTGATCCTGATGCTGTATCCGCCACTCGCGAAGGTCCGCTACGAGGAGCTCGGCAAGGTCTTCCGCGACAAGCGCGTGCTCGTGCTCTCGCTGGTTCAGAACTGGGTGGTAGGCCCGCTCTTGATGTTCGGCCTGGCGGTGCTCTTCCTGCGCGACAAACCCGAATACATGCTGGGCTTGATCTTGATCGGCCTGGCGCGTTGCATCGCCATGGTCATCGTCTGGAATGACCTCGCCCAAGGCGATCCGGAGTACTGCGCGGGCCTGGTCGCGCTCAACTCCGTCTTCCAGGTGCTCTTCTTCTCGGTCTACGCCTATGTCTTCGCAACGCTCTTGCCGAGCTGGCTCGGGCTGCAAAGCGTCGCGGTGCACATCACCATCGGCGAGATCGCAGAGAGCGTAGCCATCTACCTCGGCGTGCCCTTCGCGGCCGGATTGTGTACGCGCTTCGTGCTGGTGCGTGCCAAGGGTGCGGATTGGTATCAGACGCGTTTCGTTCCGCGTATCAGCCCGCTCACGCTCGTGTCGTTGCTCTTCACCATCGTGGTGATGTTCTCGCTCAAGGGCGAGACCATCGTGCAGCTGCCCATGGACGTGCTGCGTATCGCGCTGCCGCTGCTCTGCTACTTCGTCGTCATGTTCGGCGTGTCGTTCTTCATGAGCCGGCGCGTCGGCGCGAGCTATGCGCACTCAGTCACGCTCTCCCTGACTGCCGGCTCCAACAACTTCGAGCTGGCCATCGCGGTTGCTGTGGCCACCTTCGGCATCCACAGCGGTGCAGCGCTGGCAGCGGTGATCGGCCCGCTGGTCGAAGTGCCCGTTCTGCTCGGCCTCGTACACGTCTGCCTGTGGGCGCAGCGGCGTTGGTAGTAGGGGCGCAGCCCGCGTCGCGAGTCTTCTGCGAGGCAGTATGCAGCACAATGGGTTGACATGGCGTTGCGCTCGGCGCCCTGCGTCCCGTATCACTGGATGTGAGCGCGAGCCGATTCTCGCGCTGCCTGCTCGCGTCGCACTCAGTTGCAGAAGAAGTCGACGCAACTGACCTTGTCGAAACACTTGCAGGTGCCGCCGCTATTGTCGAAACCAGACACGTGGACTGCGCCCGTTGGGCAAGGGCACTGCACTCCCGGACAGACTCCACTGTCCAGCTCGCCTGCGCACGTGGTGGCCGTGCCACCGTTCCGACACTTGTCGAGCGCGTCCATCTTCGAGTTGCACGCCGTCGATTGCGTGGGCAGCGAGCCCAGACAGGTGAAGCCTTCGGTTGCCGAGCAGTTGTAGTAGGCATCGAAGTCGGTCGCGCACTTGCTCGGTAGGCCTGCGGCGAGCTGGTCGCAGATCAGCTTGCAGTCCTGGACGCCGACGATGGGTGTGCAGCCCTGCACCTTTGCCTGCGCGTCGCATTGCTTGTGGCAGCTCGCAGCAGCGACCCCCTTGGTCGTGCCGCCGCTGCTCCCGCCGCTACTGCCGCCGCACGCGGTCGCCCACACCATCAGTCCCGCCACCGCTGCACTCTGAAAGCCTCGCATCACGCACCTCGCAAGCCAAAGGTTGAGCAGCGAAGACGCCGCCACTTGGGCGATATTCTACGCCACTTGCCTGCTCTCTCGCTTACGTAGGGTCTACATGCGCAAGCTGGCCTCTTAGCTGGCTTTCGCGACCGCCAGCCGTTCGCAAAAGTGCTCGGCGAAGCGGGTGACTTGGTCCGAGTCCGTGTACTCGAAGTCGCGCGAAGTATCCGTGTCGCCGCCTTCCTTCGATCCCCGCGCTCATTGAAGCCGCGATGGCGCGCAGCCTGGCGTCACTCGCTGGGTGCTTATGGTCTTGTTTGATTGGTAGAAGGAGGCAAGTGCATGCGCTCTCACACCCGGCAGTCAGCGAGCGTGCTCGGCCGGCCGCTCGCGCCTCGCGGGCTCTGGCACCGCGCGCTCGGACGGGTCTCACTCTTGCTCTTCGTCGCAATGCATCTCGCCTGCCTGCTGGTCATCGTGTATCCGCCAACCTGGCCGCTCGTGCTCTTCGCGCTCGGCTCCTACGTGCTGCGCATGTGGGCGATCACGGCCGGCTACCATCGCTACTTCTCGCATCGTTCGTTCCGCACCGGACGCGCCTTCCAGCTCGTGCTCGCGCTGCTCGGCACCACCGCGATGCAGAACGGTCCGATCTGGTGGTCGGCCTGGCATCGGCGCCATCACAAATACGTCGACACGGCCGATGACCCGCACTCGCCGCTGATCTACGGCTTCTGGTATGCGCACATGATGTGGGTCTTCGATCCCAAGAACGACCAGACCGATCTCTCGACCGTGGGTGATCTTACACGCGTCCCTGAGCTCCGTTTGATCGAGCGCTTCGCTTGGGTGCCGCTGGTCGCCTACGCGCTGGCCTGCTACGCAATCGCGGGATTTGCGGGTGTCGTATGGGGCTTCGTCGTGAGCACCATCGCCGTCAATCACGCGGTCTTCTGCATCAACTCGCTGGCGCACAGGTGGGGATCGCGCCGCTTCGATACGCCTGACACCTCGAGGAACAACCCACTCTTGGCTGCGCTCACTCTCGGCGAGGGCTGGCACAACAACCATCACTTCTACATGAGCTCGGCTAGGCAGGGCTTCATGTGGTGGGAGATCGACATCAGCTACTACACGCTCAATCTGCTCTCCTTCCTGCACGTCGTGCATGACGTGCGTGAGCCCCCTGCGTGGTGTCGAGACCCGAACGGGGTAAGACCTGTCTGAAGACGAGTGCGACTAAGTGAGCTTGTCCGGCATGCTCGGGTACAGCCACGAGTTGAAGCGCGCGGCGCGATCCGAGAGACCCCGTCGCTTACCGGCTCTCGTTCAGATTCACTGCAGGCGGTGCGCGAAGAGGTGGTAAGCGGTGTCGACTGGAGCGAGATACACCAACATCGCGTGACCCTGTCCATCGATCGCGATGTGCAA
>JADGRG010000550.1 GCA_017881145.1 Sandaracinaceae bacterium
CGTGCTCTGCGCCTGCGTCGTAGAACACATTGCGCTTGCCGTCCTTGGTCCACAGGCTCTGATGGCTGTGACCGCTGCAGCCCGGCAGCCGCGCGTTCCACTTGGCCATGAAGCTCGGCACGATTCCAAAACGTGCACCGATCTCCTTCACCGAAGTCTTGAAGAGTGTGGCGCGATCGGCGGCTTCGAGCGCATCCGAGTAGAGGATGGCCGCTTCGTAGACGCCGGGGCCGGTCTCGGTGTGTAGGCCTTCGATAGGAATGCCGAACGCCAAGAGCTCATCCATCAGTGCCGTGAAGTAGCCCTGGTTCTGCGCGGCGCGCACGATCGAATAGCCGAACATGCCGGGCGTGAGTGGTTGGGGATTCTGGTGACCCTTCGCGGCGAGTGACTCGGCGCTCTCGCGGAAGTTGAACCACTCGAACTCCATGCCGAAGCGTGCGTCGAAGCCGAGCTTGTCCGCGCGTGCGATGACCTTCTTCAAGAGCTGGCGCGGACACACGGCCAATGGCTTGCCGTCTTCGCCCTCGAAATCCGCGAGGAAGAAAGGCACCCCGGAATCCCACGGCACATGGCGGAGCGTCTTGGGATCGATGCGAGCCAGCGCGTCCGGGTAGCCGGTATGCCAGCCGGTGTAGCTCGCGTTGTCGTAGCAGACGTCGGCGCAGTCCCAACCGAAGACCACGGAGCAGAAGCCGAAGCCGTTCTGCGCCGCCGACAAGAACTTGTCGCGGTGCATGTACTTGCCCCGCATCACGCCGTCGATGTCGGTCACGGCGACCTTCACCTTCTGAGCGCCGGAGCGCTCCACGGCTTCGATCGCATCCACCTTCTTGTCGGGTTTCGCGGGCACGCAGGCCTCCTTCGCAGAGCGAAAGCCTACGTGTCGCGGGATACTTCACGCAAGACAAGCGGTCAGGCGCAGGGCGGCCGTGCGTGGGTGTGCCTCAGCCCTTGCGCTTGTGCGGTGCGGCAAACGGCTTGCCCGCCGGGCGTTTCGCGAAGGGCGGTCGGCCTTTTGGCGACGGGCGCCGCTCGGGCCTGGGCGGCTGCGCCGGCGCCTCGTGTTCGGCGGTTGCCGGACCTGCTTCCCCGCGGGGCGTCGGTGCCGCTCGGTCGGGACGGATTCTGATGCGCGGCTCACGCGCGTCGGGCTTGGCGGCAGCTTGCGCGAAGCTGGCTGCGACCTCGCTCGAGACTTCCACGATGGAGAAGTTGCGGTCGACTCGGATGGCGCCGACGTCCGTGCCGCGGATATCGCCGCGCCGGCACACCATGGCGAGCAAGCGACGTGCGTCGGCACCGTGCTCGCCACCAAACGAGACGTGAAAGGGCACGTAGCCAGCGGAAAGCGGACGTGGTGCGCCGCTTGCGCGACTGGGGCCGCGCGCGTCACTCGGACCGCTCGGGCCGTTGGCGCCTGGGCCGCGCGTGCGCGGTGCGCGCTGGCCTTGGCGATGCGGTTCGATGGAGAGATTCGGCACGTCGCGTGGCTCGGGCCCGGTGCTTTTGTTCGTGAGCGCTAGTAAGCGTGTCAGCGTGCGTTCGAGCTCGCCGGCTGCGACTAAACGTGCGGCGAGCGCGGTGGTGCGAGCGTCGTAGCCAGCGAAGTCTTCGGGGTCGTCCTGGGTGAGCTCGGCGAAGATGCGCTGGTCGGCTGCTGCACGTAGCGCTTCGGCGCTGGGGATCGGCTCGAAGCGGTAGGCAACGCCAGCTTGTCGCAAGAGGCGCGTGACGTACACGACTGACGCTGGCGACGCGAGGATCGAGCTGATGCCTTTGCGACCGGCGCGACCGGTGCGGCCGCTGCGATGGGTGTAAGCATCGGTGTTGGTCGGCGGCTCGGCGGGGATGACGCGCCCGATGTCTTGCACGTCGATGCCGCGCGCTGCGACGTCGGTCGCGACCAGCACGCGCAGCTCACCGCGTTTGAAGGCCGAGAGCGCGCGATTGCGTGCGGCTTGTTCCATCTCACCGGAGAGCGAAGTGGTGGCGAAGCCGGCGCTGTTCAGCGCTTGTGCGAGGTCGGCGACGTCGGCGCGCGTGCGCGAGAAGATCAGGGTCTGCTCGTCCGGGTTAGACAGGAGCAGGTTGATGATGGCGTCGGTCTTGCGCTTGGGGTCGACCAGGTGGATGACGTGGTCGATGTCCACGTTGGCCGCTCCCAGCTGCGTGCCCTCGACGTGCGCGGGGTTGCGCTGGACGGAGTCGGCGAGCGCCTTGACGTTGCGCGGAAACGTTGCCGACATCAGATGCGTGGCGTGGCCCTTGGGCGCAAACGAGAGGATGGCCTTGAGGTCCTCGCGAAAGCCGAGATCGAGCATGCGATCGGCTTCGTCGAGCACGACGGCGGCGATCATGCTCGGATCGATGGCGCCGCGTCGCAGATGATCGAGCACGCGACCCGGGGTGCCGACCACTACGGTGGGCCGCTTGGCCAACGCACGCTGTTCGTCGCGGTAGCTGGCACCACCAGTCGCAGAAGCCACGCGACCACCGCTCTCCGCATAGA
>JADGRG010000551.1 GCA_017881145.1 Sandaracinaceae bacterium
ACGGCGTGTACGACGACGGGTCCGGCACGAAGTACCAGTTCATCGGGGTGATGACTTCGGACTACGACAAGATCCAGAACAAGTTCATCAGCGGCCAGTGGAAGTGCACCGAGCCGACGAGTCCCTTCCCCACCGCTGGCGGCTCGGGCCAGTGGAATGCCACCTGGAAGGGGCCGTAACCGGGGCTCGGTGACTTGCGCCGGGCGCGTGCTCGCAAGGCATGCGCCCGTTTTCTCTGCCGCCCGAACGCTGGTGCACGCCAGGTTTGTGCACGCGACTGCGCATCCGCAACCCCGGCAGCGACGCTGGCCTCTACGTCAGGGCGTGTGCGCGCCCATGACGCGGTCGAGCAGCGCGATTGCGCCCGAGCTGGGACGTGCATGCTTCTTCACTTCGGCTCCAACGCGACGCATCCACGCTAACTCGTCGGCGCTCATCGGACCACGCTCGAGTGCAGCCAAGGCCTCGTCGAGCTCTACCCGGTCCTTGGGCCCCGCCAGACACACCTGCACGCTCGGATGGCTCAGTGCGAAGCGATAGCAGTCCGAAGCCCGCGGTGTAGCCTCGCCAGCTGGGGTGAGCGCGGGATTGATCAAGTCGCCCCAACGCGTGGCGGTGTAGCTGATCAACGCGGGCGGGTCGTCGCCCAAGCGCGGAAAGACTTCCTGCTCGGCGCCCGGGTGCGCGGCGTTGTAGCGCACCATGATCGCGCTGATGTCAGGGTCCTTGGCGAAGTGCTCGAAGGCCAGCCGGTTGTGGCACGAGACCATGATGTGCCTGCAACGTCCCTGGTCACGCAGGCGGCGCGCGGCATCCATGATTCGCGCCGGTGGACGCTCGTTCCACCATCCGAGCAACAAGAAGTCGGCATAGTCGGTGCCGAGCGAGCGCAGGGCTCTGCCGAGCGATGGCGCCATGAGAGCCGCCATGCGCGTGTAGCTCTGCACGACGATCACCATGCGCTCGCGGTCTTGCTTGGCTAGCCCGCGCAGAGCGCGCCCGAAGCCCGGCCGGCGGATCGAGCCCCAGTAGAAGTAGTTGATGCCACGCTCGAAGCTGTATTCGATGTCGGGGCTTTCTACCCCGAAGCTCGAAGCCAGGCCGAGCGGGCTCGAGAGTAGTTGGGTGCGGCCGAGATGGATCTTGTTGAAATCGCAGGACATGGTGCGCGCGAGCATACGCCTTGGCTCAGCCGCCGTGTAGCGCCACCCGACCGCGGTCGCGCGGCCGTCGCAATCCGCGCCCCCGTTGACGAAGTGGGCGATGGCGGGCGTAATCTCCTGCCGGCTGCGTGCAGGTGTCTGCTCAGGCACCTCCAGGTGTAAGGATGATCGCTAACGAAACTCGCGTGCGCTGGGGGGCTCTGCCCGTTCTGCTTGCTCTGCTCGGCAGCAGCGCCGTCGCCGAGCCGCGGCTCGCGAGCCTCGCGCTCGCGGAAACGAAGCATCCACCAGCCGTGCAGGATCCACCGTGGGTCAAGACCAGTGCGGACGATGGCATCGTGAGCTGGAAGCGCGAGATCAAAGGCAGCTCGATCATCGCCCTGCGCGGCGAAGGCGTGATCAACGCGCCGATCGTGCGCGTGGCCAGCGTGCTCCTCGACTACACCCGCGCTCCGGAATGGGTCGACAGCCTGGAAGAAGTCCACGTGGTGCGCATGCTCGGCCCGCTTGCGTTCATCGAATACGACCACGTCAGCACCCCGCCGGTGATCTTGAAGGACCGCGACTTCGTGTGCCGAGGCAACATCGACATCGACGTGCAGGAGCAGAGCCTGACCCTGCGCATGGTCCCCGCCACCGACCCTAGCGTACCGGTGAAGAGCCGATATGTCCGAGGCGAGCTGCGCGGCTTCTGGAAGCTCGTCTCGATCGACCACGGCAAGCAGACGCGCGTGACAGCCGAAATGCACGGCGACCCCAAAGGCTCGGTCGCCAAGTGGATCGTGAATCTCTTCCAGAAGGGCTGGGCGCACAGCACGCTGCAGAGCCTGCGCGAGCAGGTAGCCAAACACGACATCCAGATCATCACGCAGCTAACGGCTGCATTCGAAGGCAAGCCCCTCGACGTGCTCGTCAAGTCGAAGTGAGCGCTGCGAGCACGACGCTGATCACGCTGCGTTCGGTGGTTTTGCCCGAACGAGACCTCTTAGGCTGCGTTCGGGGGCTTCGACGGAAGCTTGATTACGGCGGTGGTCCAACCGTCGGCGGAAGGCTCGCGCGTCAGCTGACCGTGATGCTTTTCCTCGATCACGGTGCGCGCGAAATCCAAGGTCTGGCGCTCGCCCCACAGTCCGCCGGTCACCGGTGGCTCCGAGCCTGCCGCGCGCACTGCGTTGCTACGCACCTTGATGTTCACGTGCCCGGACTCCTGGCCGACAGAGACCTCGATGCGTCCCCGCGTGCCCGATGGGTCCGCGGAGCCCATGTCGTCGGCAGCCTGCACCAGGAGCTGCCAGATCGCGTGCTTGATGTCGGCGGGGTAGCAACGCACCGTGGAGACCTGCGAATCGTAGGTCGTGGAGACGTCCGCCACGCCGAGCCAGCGCGAACGTGAAAGCTCCACCACGGTGTCGATGGTCTTGCGAACGTCGATGACCGAAATCGTCTCGGAGCCGGTGTCGGCGAACTCACGGATGGTCTGCACGATGGCGGCCACTTTCAGCACGCCAGAGCGCATGTCCATCAAGCTGCGGGGAATCTCTTCGCGCAGATAGTCGAGGTCGATGGGTCGCGTTCCGTCGTCGCTTCCGTTGACACCCGCGACGGTCCCGCCGCTACGACCTTGCGCCGTATCGAGGAGCTCCATGAATGAGTCGCTCAAGAAAGTCAGGTTGTCGCAGAGATACTGCGCAGGCGTGTTGAGCTCGTGCGCAATGGCCGCGGCCAGCTGGCCGACAGTCGCGAGCTTCTGCGCGTGCAAAGTGAGCGCCTGTGCCGCCAGGATTTCGCGATGCAAGCGTCGCAAGTCCAGTTGCGCGCGCACCCGGGCCAAGAGCTCCTGGGGCTCGACGGGCTTGGTGACGTAGTCGTTGGCGCCGTCCGTGAGCGCCCGCACCTTCTGCAAGGGCTCATCCTGTTTGGTGAGCACGATCACCGGCAGCTCGGTCGACGAGAAGAAGCTCGCTCGCAGGATGCGCAGCACCTGCAGCCCGCTCATCACCGGCATCTCCACGTCGGAGATCAGGAGCGCGTAGGACCCGACGCAAGCTTCCTTGAGGGCCTGGGCGCCATTCTCCACCTCGGTGACCGAAACACCGTCGAGCGCGCTGAGCGCTGCAACCACCGCAGCTCGCGCGCTGCGCGAGTCGTCCGCCACCAAGATTCGCGTCATGTGAGCCATGGCCTGCGAGCCGTGTGCGAGCCGTGTCGGGTCAGTGCACTGGCACGGACGGCTCGTCCGAATCCGATGCGGGAGCCTCGTTGCGGGAGATCGTGCGCTCTACGATCGACATCAACTCTGGAAGCTTACCTTGCAGGCCAGCTCGGCGTAGCAATTCTTCGTCGAGCGTGACGCTCGCGATATCGCCACTCATGGCGGCTTCGGCAAACGCAGTTGCGATGTATACCGCAACGCACACATCCATACCCTCACACGTCTGCTGTCCTTGCGCGTGGTGCCAGGCGACCGCTTCCACGACTGGATAAGGCAAGCCCCAGAGTCCGAGGAGGTAGGCACCCACCTCGGCGTGCGAGGTGCCCCAGAGCTTGCGCTCCGCATCCTGCAGGCTGCAGTCGTCCAGCTTCGCCAGCGCTTGAGCCTCACGCACCAGCGCAGGCTGTCGCTCCACCATCAGCAAGAGCCCACAGTCATGCAGGAGCGCTGCCAAGAACGCATCGTGCTGCTGCGTCTCGTCGCTGACCAACTCGGTAGCGATGCTGGCAGCGAGGTAGGCCTGACGCTCCAGACTCGCCGGGAGCAGCTCGCAGTCGGCCAGTGCGTCTTCGAAGTTGCCGAAGCACTCCAGCGAGAGCACCAGGCCACTGAGCGTGTCCGTGCCGAGGTACTTCACGGCTGCCCCGACCGACGTGATGCGCGCGGGCGCCGCGAAGAACGCATTGTTCACTGCCCGCAGGAGCCGACCGGTGATGCCGACATCGCGCTCGATGATGCGCGCAATCTTGTCCACCGGAGCCAGGGCATCGCCCAGGGCCACTCGCAGCTCGAAGTAAACCTTGGGCCGCGCGGGCAGGTCTTTCGCGCCGCCCACCAGCTCGCGCAGACGCGGATTACCCAGCATCTTGTGCAGCGCCACCGTGCGCAGGAGCAGCGTCTGGATGTCTTCGTTCCGGAAGGGCTTGGAGAGAAAGCGGTGCGCGACGGGCAAAGCACGCAAGGCGGCTTCGTATTGTGAGTAGCCGGAGAGGATCACCCGCGCGGTGGCCGGAAAACGCTTCTGCGCGTGGGCGAGCAAGGCCGCACCATCC
>JADGRG010000007.1 GCA_017881145.1 Sandaracinaceae bacterium
AAAGAGTTCTGCGACGTCACGAACGAGGCTTTGGTCAAGGGGTACCTCGCGCATCCTGAAGACACCCAGAATGGTCTGCGCATCCTGAGCTTGCTCAACGAGATGCGCGATCCGCGCGCGCTGCCCGCGTTGATCAAGGCGCTCGATTGGACCCCCGAGGTTTCAGAAGACCACGCGGTCACCGCTGCGTTGACCATGACGCAGATCGAGATTCCCGCCGACAAGCGCGGCGAAGTCATCGCGGCCATCTGTAAGGCGCTGCTGCGTGTCGACGGCAAGAGTGGCGCCGACAACCGCATGCGCAAGTCGTTCATCGAGGTGCTCGGCAAGCTCAAGGACAAGCGCGCCACCGACACCCTGAGCAAGATTGCTCTCAAGCGTGATCCTGCCCAGAACTTCCTCTTCAACGTGCTGGCTGCGCAGCAACTCGTCGACATCGCCGATCCGGCGTCGGTTCCGGCGCTGACCAAAGCGCTCTACTGGTTCGATGTGAGCAACCCCGCGATGCGCATGAACGACGTCGCGACGAGCGCCTTGGTCGCCATCGGCAAGCCATCGCTCGAGCCGCTCTTCAAGGTCCTGCGCGGTGAGGACCAAGTCGCCAACGACACCGTCAAGCTCTACATCGAGGCGATCAAGCAGAAGGACGCCGATGCGGCCAGCAAGATCAACGTGCGGGTCACGACCTCGGCCGAGGCGTGCTTCACCCTCGGCAAGCTCGGCTTCCGGGAAGCGCTCGACCCGTTGATCGAGGAGAGCAAAGCGGACGACGAGACCAGGCGTTTTGCTGCAGCGCTGGCCATCGTGAGCCTGGTGCGCGCGCCGGAAGACACCGCCAAGATCGTGACCGAGCTCAAGCGCGTCTACGGCTCGCTGAAGAAGGAGATGCGCCCGCAGCTCCTGGTGGCTATGCGTCATCTCTACGCGCCCGAGCTGATGCCCTTCATCATGGATGTGGTGAAGACGAAGGAGGATGAGCTGGGCGCGATCCGGCTCTACGCCTTCCAGACCTACGCGATGCTCGCGAACAAGAAGGAGATGGCTGACCTCAAGGCTATTTTCGACAAGGACGTTCTCTTCAAGGAGCAGCTCAAGGACCACGTCCCGCTCTTCGCGCTGGCGGACGAGTGCGACGAGAGCGTCGATTGCTGGATCGGCAAGCTGAAGGGCAACGACAAGATCGTGCTGCGCAAGGCGTCCAGCATGCTGGCGCGCTACGGCCGTGGCAACGACAAGGCCATCCACGCGCTTCTGCAGCTCTTCAACCACCGCGACCTCGAGGTGCGCAACGAGGCGCTGGGCGCCGTCGACGCGATTGCGGTCAAGGGAAGCAAAGAGGCCGTGGCCAAGATCGACGAGCTCGAGACGGTCGAGGCGGGGCATTCCCTGTGGAACAACTTCAAGCGTGAAGCGCTGCCCACCCGGTCGCGCCTGCGCATGCGTGGCAACTGAGGGATCCTTCCAGCAGGGCTGTGGTGTCGCTGCGTACACCTGTGGGTTGTCGCAGGAACGTGACGACGCCACCGCCTCTGCGGTATTTTTGCGGGTATGGGACGCTGGTTGCGCGACGGGTCGGGGGCACTGCTCTTGGTTGCTGCGCTATGCGTGCTCTTCTACGCGGTGATGCGCTTGCGTGGGCACGACTATCTGGCGTGCATCATTCTTACTTCGAGCGGGCTTTCGCTCTTACGCGCGGGGGTTGAGCTCTTGCGTCCAACGGTGGGCGAATGAGCGTGCAGCTTCGTAAAGCTGCCAAGCATTGGACGTTGTGGCTTCTCGCCATCGGCGCAGGCTGCGGCGGGTCAGCGTCAGAGCGCACCGGCCGCCAGCCTGGTGGGGGGGCGGCACGCGTGGGCGGTGACGTCGTGAGCACGGTTGATGGAGCCGCGATCACCGTGTCGGAGGTCCAGCGCCTGGTGAACCAAAGCGGGCTATCGCCGCGGCAGGCACTTTCGCGGCTGCAGGACGAGGCGCTCTTGATGCACGAGGCGGAGGCGCGGGGCTATGGCTCGGCACCCGAGGTGCTTCACCTGTCGCGGCAAGCCGCCGCGCAAGCGCTGCTCGCGGGCGTGGTCGAGAGTCTGCATGCGAGCGACCAGGAGACTTCGGACGCCTACGCAGCGCAGAGCGCACGCTTCGATGTGCCGGAAAAGCGTCGTTCGGTCCACGTGCTGGCGCGGCTGCCGGCGCAGCCAAGCGCCGAACAAGAGGAGGCGGCGCACGCCTTTGCCGACGAGGTCGCGAGAGCGTTCGCAGAGGAAAGCGATCCCGAGCAAGTCCGGCAGCGTTTTGGCGCTCGAACTTCTACCTATTTCGAGGTGCGCGCCGAGCGCCTTCCGCCCGTCGCCAACGACAAGAGCTTCGTGCCCGAGTTCATGCAGGCCATCTTTTCGGTCTCCAAGCCCGGCCCTGTCCGCGAGCCGGTGCGCTCTGTCTTCGGCTGGCACGCCATCTACGTGACGGAGATCGAACCAGCGATCCGCATGGACCTGGCCGCCGCTCGTCCGGCACTGGTGCGCGAGATTGAGTCCGGGAAGCGCAAGCACGCGCTCGATGAGCTGCTCCGGCGGCTGCGCTCGGACAATCCAGTCGTATACGACGTGAAGGGACAGAAGGCGCTTGCATCGCTCGAGTTCTAAGCTGCGCAGCGGGACGGCAGAGGCCCTCGCGTGAGCTATCCGCTTGCCGAGGCCCCGCGCGATCAGGTCGAGAGCGCATTCACGCCGATTCTGCGCAGGCTTCGCGAGGCAGTGCCCACCGTGCTGGCGGCAGTCTTCGTCGACACCGAGGGTGAGTGCATCGACTACGCTTCCGCGCTCGATCCC
>JADGRG010000552.1 GCA_017881145.1 Sandaracinaceae bacterium
AAGACGGCGGTGTGCAGACCGAGCGTGCGCTTGAGCAGCTCCAGGTTGAAGAAGAGCGCCTGGTGCACCTCTTCGACGCTGCCGCGGAAGAGCTTGTCGTCGTCGCGTTCCGGCGCCTGGGTGGGCGTGGTGGCCAGACGGAAGATGCGCGCGTCGCTCTGCACGCGGCGCTTTTCGTCCTCGCGCTCGCGATGCGTGAAGAGGCGGACTCGCGTCAGCTCGGCCTGGGTGAAGATCACGTTGATCAGGCCGAAGAGCGTGAGAAAGATGGCGTGCAACGCGTAGGGCTTGGGATCGCGGCGGCCTTCGGTGACGAAGTAGAGCAGCGCTTCGAAAGCGAGTGCGAAGAGCACCAGCAACCTGCCGACGCGGCGTTCCGCGAAAGCCGTGGAAAACGCCACCAGCACGTAGAGCAAAGGATAGAGCGGCGAAACCAGCCCGCCGAAGACCTGTAGCGCCGCGTGCGTGGCGGCCAGCACGAGCAGCCCCTGCTCCAGGTCGAACCAGCTGGCGGTGGTGCCGCGCTCGTCCTTCATGCGCGCGTGGGTGCGCGTGCCGAACACCACCAGCCACGCGCCGAGCACCACGGCGTGCTCCGGACCGAGCGACTGGCGATCGCTGAAAATGCCCAGCACCGTGAGCAGCCCGACACAGAGCGCGGTCAAGTAACCGAACGAGGCCCGGGCGCCTCTTCGAACGGTCAATGCAGCCTGTACCAGCGTGGTCATCGAGAAGGTCCGCAAGAGCGCAAGAGAACGGGGCCTTCACTCCACATACGGGAGCGAGCGCGGCGCGGTCAAAAAACTCGCGGGCGCTCGCCGCTGCGCGGCTTGCTGCGTGCGATTCTCCGCAAGTCCGCGTAACAATGCCGCCTATGTTGCGCGCCAGACCTGCCCTGCGAATCGCTCTGGTCCTGGCGCTTTCGAGCTGCTGCCACGTTTCCGTCCCCCTCGCAGGGCGGACCCGGATTGGCTAGGGCCGAGCGGGCTTCACTTCGGGAACTGAAACACGATCTCGCCGCTGCGGACCATGCCGAGCTCGTCGCGGGCGATCAGCTCCACGGCCCGTGGGTCGGTGCGCAGGTGCTCGACTTCTCGGCTCAGGCTCTGGACCTCGCGCCGGATCCGCACGTTGTTCTCCTGCACGCGGTAGAGCTCGGCGTGCAGCAAGCGGTAGCGAGGCAGCCCCTGGTGGTCGAGGATGTGCAGCGGCACCGCAACGATGGCGAACACCAGGAGCCCGAAGGGCAAGAGCCAGACCGGCGAGTCGGCATCGCGCATGCGCACAATCTGCAACATCTGCGCGCGTCTGGTCCAGTTCACGGCAGTGCTGCGGCGACCATGACGATCAGCGCTGAACGTCGGTTCCGGGCGTTGTTACCGATGCAGGAGCCACTCGGTGAGCGCGAAGACCAGTGCGCCGGCCAGCATGCCGAGGGCGGCCTTGCCGGCGTTGTGTCGGAAGAGGTGCGTCGCGATGCCGATGCCGACGCCCGCCGTCACGCCCGCCGCGACGGCGAGCGCGTAGCCGAGCACGGGGCCGACCACGACGATCGCCAAGGCGCCGAGCAGCGATGCGAATGCGACCAAGACCACGCCGCGGCGCGCCACCCCACTCTCGCCGCCGCTGGCGTAGGTGAGTGCAGCCGCAGTCGCGCCCTCTGGCAACTTGTGCATGAGCACGAAGAACGCCACGAAGAAGCCCAGCTCGCGATGGCTTGCCAACGCAGCGCTGACCGCAACGCCGTCGAGCAGCGAGTGTAAGGCGAGCCCACCCACGGCCATGCGCGCGTCGTAGAGCGAGAGCTCCGGCGGGGCGTCGGTGTGGCCGCCGTGCGCGTGGGTTCCGTGCAGATGGCCGGCGCGATGCACGAAGAGCATCAAGCCGAGCGAGGCAAGCGCGAGCAGACCGGGCACCACCGGTGAGGAGAAACGCTCGAACGCCTCTGGCAGCGCGCCGACCAAGCCGAGCGCGATCAGGAAGCCGGCGCCGACCGAGGCCAGTAAACCGGCAGCGAGGTTTCCGCTCTTGCGCGCAGGTCCGACCAGGCCGCCGCCAAGGAGAATGGCCGCGGCGGCGAGGCCGCCGTAGAGCGCCGCCGCCCAGTATGGGATGTCGGTGGTCATGTCGATGCGAGCCTGGTTGCCGTGAGAACTCAAGAGCTGTCCAGAAATCGGCGCAGAGCGAGCGCGCCCGCAGAAAAAACCGCAGGAATACTCGTGTATTTCGAGGATTTTTTCGAGGACGAAAGCCGCTATGAGCCATTTCTGGACAGCTCTTCAGTGTTGGCGATCCTGCAACGGCCCTGGCATCGCTTGCAGCGCCGCTCACTTAGCTCGGTCCGCGCTCGCGCTCAACCCGTGTCTAGGTCGGAGTTGACCTGCCAGCGCGTGTAGGGTTCTCCGCCACACGCCGGCAGGTGACCTGGCAGCCAGCGCTCACCTCTAGGCGCAGGAGCGACTCTCCCGGACTGCCGAGTTGTTCCAAGCGCCGGTCACAGTCTATCCTACGGGCTTACCAAAACCCCGGCGGCCTGCTGGCACGCCTTGCTGGATCCGAAGCTGTGAGCACCGAAATCGACCCCCTTGCCGACCCCACCGACCCTGCCGACCCTGCCGCCGACCCGCCGCCCGCCGCTGCAGGCCAAGCCAAACCCTCTCCTGTCGCGGAGGTCGTTGCGGCGCAAGCCGAGCAAGATCCGCCCAAGCCGGACCCGGTCGCTCTGGAGCGCGATCACTTCCGCGAGCAGATGCTGCGCACGGCGGCGGACTTCGAAAACTTTCGCAAGCGTGCACGTCGCGAGCTGGAAGACGCCAAGCTGCGCGGTCGTGACGACGCCATCAAAGACATTCTGCCCGTCTTCGACAACCTCGAACGTGCCGTTGCAGCTGCGGATAGCGCGCAGACCATTGGGTCGGTGGTCGAAGGCGTGAAAATGGTCCTCAAGCTCTTCGAGGACGTCAGCGAGCGCATGGGCCTCCATCGCATCCCGACCGTCGGCCAGCGCTTCGATCCGGCGATGCACGAAGCGATTCAACAGAAAGAAACCGACGACGCGCCACCGGGCACGATCCTCGTCGAGGTCGTGCCGGGCTATCTGGTCGGCCAACGGCTCTTGCGCGCTGCCATGGTGGTCGTGGCACGCAAACCGACCAAACCTGTCGCGCCGGTAGAGGCGCTGGCCGCGCAGGAGCAGACTTCTGAGGGCAACGGCGCAGCGCCCACGCTCGAAGCCGTCCCAAATAGCAACGCGCAAGGCAGCAGCGGGGGAACCAGTGCATGAGCAAGATCATCGGGATTGATCTAGGCACGACCAATAGCTGTGTCGCGATCATCGAGACCGGAGACCCGGTCGTCATCCCGAACACCGAAGGCGCGCGCACCACGCCTTCCATCGTCGGCTTCACCGAAGCCGGTGAGCGGCGCGTCGGCCAAGTCGCCAAGCGGCAGGCGGTCACCAACGCCGAGAACACCATCTACGGCATCAAGCGCTTGATGGGTCAGAAGTTCGACTCGCGCATGACCCAGCGCGTGGTCGATCACGTCTCGTACAAAGTGGTCGCGCAGCAGAACGGCGACGCGCACATTCAGGTCGTCGTGAACGGCCAGACGAAGACGTTTTCGCCACCGGAAATCAGCGCTATGATTCTCGCGAAGCTGAAGTGCGATGCTGAGGCCAAGCTCGGCGAGACGATCACG
>JADGRG010000553.1 GCA_017881145.1 Sandaracinaceae bacterium
AACGCTCTACCTCGCGCTCTGCGCCGCGCTCGCGCTCGACCTCGGCGCAGCGTGGCTCGACTCTCTCCACACCAAGCGCACGCTCGCACGGCTGCTGCGTGCGCTGCCCTGGCTCGTGGTCGTGGCGCTTGGGGTCGACCTCTTCTACGTCAACCTGCGCACCATCGATCGTTGGGACGGTCCTCCCATCTCGGACAAGGCACCCTCACCGCGCTTCTACTTCTTGGCTACCAACGCCTGGGGCGATCTCTACGCGAGTCTCCCCGCCATGAATCTGGGCATCCGCGGCTGCTATTCCGGCGCCATGAATTGGGTGATCTCGCCCGTGCTCTGGAATGGTGATGTGCCGCAGGTGCGCTTCTCGGCGCGTGGAGGCCAGCTCCTCGAATTCTCGCGCACCATCAACACCCTGCATGCGCACGTGCTCGTGAAGGAGCCGATGCGCATGATCGTGAACCAGAACTTCGACCCGGATTTCCAGAGCAGCGTCGGACGCGTGGTGGCGGACCGTGATCGCCTCGCGGTGGATCTGCCGGCGGGCGACCATCCGGTGGTCCTGCGCTACGCGCCCCGCACGCTACCGTTTTCGCTCGGCTGCACCGTGCTCGGCTGGCCCGCCGCCATCGGCTGCGCTTTCTGGCTGCGCCGTCGTCGCAAGACGCCAGGTTGAAATCGACGCAGGGTAGGCGTTGCCGCGCTACTCGGCTCGCTCGACCGTGGTGTTGAGATAGCCGGCGATGCGACCTTCGATGGCGCGGACGGCGTCGGGGCTGTCGAACGACTCGGTCAGCGTGTATTTCTTCTCGCTCAGGCGAAGATAGCCCTCGTCCACGAACGCCCGCAGCGCATTGTCGATGATCGGCTTGCTGACCGCTTCGTGTCGGGCGATTTCGTCGGAGAGATACATGCGGTGGCCCGCCGCCAACGTGCGCTTGATCAGCTCCTTCTCGGTGAGCTCGCCTCGGTGCAGCCCGAGCAGTCCGCGGGCTGCAACGCGATAGGCCTCGACGAAGTTGCGCAGGATGGCCGCGTAGGAGCGCAGCCACACGCCACCGCTCCAACCGTCGCGGCCCGGACCCGGTGCGAGGCCGTGCTCTGTATGCGCGACGAGCTCGCCGGCCGTGATCATGGTCGTGATGGTGCCCGCGAAGATCGCGTCGAAGTCGGCGTCCGCGCGGAAGCGGAACTCGTACTTGAAGAGCTTGGAGAGCTCCTTGACGCGGTCACGCACCACCGAGCGCGTGGTCTCGGTGCCTGGGCGCATCAGCATCGCGAGCGAGACCAGTGCGCGCTCCACAAAGAAGTGGATCACGATGTTCTTGCTGACATCGAGCTCGATGCGTTTGCGCTCCGGGACGCGATAGAGCGAGCCTCTTCCCGAAGGCGCATTGCGCCGCTCGCGCTCCACCGCAAGCTCGCCGGGGTGGTGCGTCTCCACCATTTCGGTCTCGGCGAACATCTGCAATGCCTCTTCGACCGCGTCTTCGCGCAACTTGCCGTTGTCGGCGGTGCGCGGCGTGATGCGCGCGCCCATGCTGGCCAGCACATTGAGAAATTGTTGGCCGCGCAGCAGCAGGTCTTCGTGCGAGATGCTGCGGCGTTCGTCGGAGAGCAGTGCCAGCGCCGTCAGCGCGCCTGGCGTGACGGCGGTGACACGGTTCATCTCGTCCATGGCGCGGTTCGCCACACGCATCACCACGGCGCGGCGCCTGGCCGGCGAGGACAGGGACTCCAGCGTGTAGCCGAGATCCTGACAGAACTTGGGGATGGTCAGATGCGCGCCGAACTGGACGTTGACGCGACCATAGCGGTGTCGCAGCACCTCGGTAGACTTCAAGAGCCCCGCGGCGTCTTCCTTCTGCTTGTCGCCGCCGGTCAGCTCGCGCCCATACGCTCCGGTTTCGACGATGCGCTCGTAGCCGATGCTGATCGGCACGAATGCAACCTCGCGCTTGGGCACGGCCAGCGCCGCGTCGATCAGCATGCTCAGCAGGCCCACCTTGGGCCGCAGGAGCTTGCCGGTGCGGCTGCGCCCGCCCTCGATGAAGAGCTCGATGGTGTGCCCGTCGCGAATCAAGCGGCGGACGTAGGCTTCGACTGCGGCAGTGTAGAGCTTGTCGCCGCTGAAGCTGCGGCGGATGAAGAAGCCGCCCGCGCGCCGCAAGATAGCGCCAAGCGGAAAAAACGAGAGGTTGTCGCCCGCCGCGATCATCGGCATCGACAGGTCCTCGAGCTTGAAGATGTAGGAGAGCACGAGGTAGTCGATGTGGCTCTTGTGGCTCGGCAAGAGCACGATGGTGGCTTCTTTGCTCTTCTCGCGGATCGCTTCGAGCCCAGCCCGGTCCACGTCGATGCCCGCGTAGACGCGGTTGAACACGCGGTCGAGCAGCACCTCCAGCGCCTTGATGGTGGCGGCGTCTGGCGTCGCCTGCATCTGCTTGATCATCTCGAGCGTCTTGCTGGTGAGGGCGTAACGGTCGTCTGGCTTGTCGCCCGCCAGGTGCGCGATGGTCTTCTGCAGCTTCGGTGAGCGCAGCACTTGTTGACGCTGTCGATCGGGCGGCGTCTGCGCAGGCCCGGTCACGTCTCGGCGCTCGCGCTCCAGCCGGCGCAAGATGATGTAGGTCACGCGGCGGACGTGGTTCTCGTTGGCAGCCTGCGCATGGCCTTCCAGGTATTCGTGCAGGTCGAGCGGCTCGCCAGCGCGTAAACGAACGTTCTTATAGTTGTAGAGAAACTGCCCCATGGTGCGAACCGTGCTGGGCCATTCGCGTGGGCCGAAGACGGCGTCGAGGAAATGGGTGCCGTGCGTGTCGGGTTGGCTGGTCCACAGAAAGACTTGCGGCACGAGCAGGATGGGGCGTGCGGCCTGCGGTTGCATGTCGATGAGCGTTTGCATCAGCTCGTCGCCCTCTTGCATGCCGCGACCGCCAGTGGCTCCAGACGCGAGATCGAGCACGCTCGGAGGTCGCTTCAAGAAGAGCGCAGCGGAGCCGCCTGCTTCGATCGCTGCGCGCAACTGCTCCTCGGGTGTGTGTCGTCGTGCCGAAGAGAGCGCCTGCAAGAGCGAGCCGGGGATGGGGTTCAGGACGCCCAGGCGCAGATCATTCACGAAGCGGATCCTCGGCAGGTCGTAGCGCTTGGTCAGGTGGTCCAGTGCGAGGAAGTCGACCGGGCTCAGGTTGCGCAGCACGTAGACCACGCTGCCGCGTCGGGCGAGCTCGCGCACCTCGCGCACCCAGGCTTCGTCGACGTGGATGGCGTCGAAGAACCAGTTGTAGAGAATGCGCAGAGCCGGATTTGGTTCGAGACCCTTTTGCAGCGAGCTGTCGGACATGGTTCTCTGCGCTTGCTCTCTCAGGCGTTGGATTGCTGACGCAGAAACTCCTGAAAGTAGGCGATGGTCTTGCCCAGCCCTTGCTCGATGCTGACCTTTGGACCCCAGTCGAGCAGCTTCTGCGCTTTGTCGATGTTGGGGCAGCGGCGCGTGGGGTCATCCACCGGCAAGGCTTCGAAGCGTAACTCGGAGCTCGAGCCGGTCATCTTGATAGTGAGCTCAGCGAGCTCGCGGATGGTGCGCTCGCTCGGGTTGCCGAGGTTGACCGGACCGGGATCCGACTCGGTCGCCAAGAGCCGCACGAAGCCTTCGAGGAGATCGCTGACGTAGCAGAACGAGCGGGTCTGCTGGCCGTGTCCGTAGATGGTGATCGGTGCGCCGCGTAGTGCCTGCAACACGAAGTTAGACACGACGCGACCGTCGTTTTCGTGCATACGTGGGCCGTAGGTGTTGAAGATACGCGCGATGCGTGCCGAAACGCCGTATTGGCGCGCATAGGAGACGGTGAGGGATTCGGCGCAGCGCTTGCCTTCGTCGTAGCAGGCGCGTGGGCCGATGGGGTTGACGTGGCCCCAGTAGGTTTCCTCTTGGGGGTGCTCCTTCGGGTCGCCGTAGACCTCGCTGGTCGATGCAATCAGGATGCGCGCACGCACTTCGCGCGCCATGTCGAGCATGTTCAGCGTGCCGTGCACGGCGGTGCGGATGGTGCGCACGGGGTTGCGCTGGTAGTGGACGGGCGACGCTGGACAGGCGAGGTGAAAGATCTCGTCGACCTCGATGATGATCGGTTCGGTGACGTCGTGGCGGAGCAGCTCGAAGCGATGGTCATCGAGGAGGTGCTCCACGTTGCGGCGGGCGGAGGTGAAGAAGTTGTCGAGGCAGACGACTTCATGGCCAAGGCCGAGCAGCTTCTCGCAGAGGTGTGAGCCAAGGAAGCCGGCACCGCCGGTGACTAGGATTCGCTTTCGCATCGCGCTTCTATAACAAGCCAAATGAAATTGGGGCAAGCAGGCGGTAAGTGCGTGTATGTGTGCACGGTTTTGGACATGCAAGTGGCGGGGGTTGCGCTAGAAGGTCGGCATGGCGAACGACGTGCAATGGATCGAGGGTGGGGGGATCACTTCGCCGCTCGGGTTTCGGGCGGGTGGGGTGTATGCGGGGATCAAGGGCTACGGGCCGGCGGATCGCTTGGACCTGGGGCTCTTGGTGGCGGATCGTCCGTGCACCGTGGCTGGCATCTTCACCAAGAACCGCGTGTGCGGCGCCCCGGTGACGCTCTGTCGCGAGCGGGTAGCGCGCGGCAAGGCGCAAGCGCTGGTGGTGAACTCTGGCTGCTCGAACGTGGCGATGGGTGAGCGCGGGCTTGCGGACGCTCGCAGCATGACCGAGCTTGCGGCGCAGCATCTGGGGCTTGCCGCAGAGGACGTGCTGGTGGGTTCGACGGGTGTGATCGGCCGGCCTTTGCCGATGGACAAGATCCGCGCTGGCATCGCTCGCATCGTGCCCACCCGCGAAGCAGGTCTGGACTTTGCGCGCGCCATCATGACCACCGACACCGTGCACAAGGCTCGCGCCGTGCGGGTGCAGGTCGGCGGCACGACGTATACGGTTGGCGGCGTCGCCAAGGGCGCCGGCATGGTGCATCCGGATATGGCCACGGTCTTTGGTTTTCTGACGACCGATGCGCAGGTGCCTGCGGATCTCTTGCAGGAGATGCTGAGGCAGGCCGGAGACGTCTCGTTCAACATGGTCGACGTCGACATGGACACCTCCACCAGCGACACCATGCTGCTCTTCGCTAGCGGTGCCGCTGATGGCGGCATGGTGACGCGCGGCAGCGAGGCTGCTGCGACGCTCTACGCTGCCATCGAAGCGGTCGCCATCGCGTTGGCGCGTGATCTGGCGCGCGATGGTGAAGGCGCGCGCACGCTGATCGAGGTGGTGGTGCAGGGCGCCAAGACCCGCGAGGATGCGCGGATCGCAGCACGCACGGTGGTTTCGTCACCACTGGTCAAGACGATGATCACCGGCCGTGATCCCAACTTGGGGCGCGTGATGATGGCGCTCGGGCGTTCGGGAGCCGAGATCGAAGTCGAGCGCACCAGCGTTTGGATTGGCGAGCACTGCGCATTCTCACGCGGCGCGGCCACCGAGCTCGATTACGCCGTGATCAAGCAGGCGATGGACGTGCCGGAGGTGCAGCTTCGCGCAGACCTCGGCCTCGGCACGTACAGCGCCACAGCCTGGGGCTGCGACCTGACCGAGGAATACGTCCGCATCAACGGCGACTACACGACTTGATGGTGCCGCCCAGCGGGTATGTCAGCCGGGGATGTCATAATCTCTGGGCTTCGGGCGGCAGTGGCTTGAGCGTGATCGAGACGGTCTGGGGGCTGGTTGGGCCGATGCGGACGAGCTCTGGGGCGTAGCCGGGCATACGGACCAGGTAGTCAGACTCGTAGGGTGGTCGAGTGAAGCGTGCTGGGGTGTTGGCGATCACGGCGCCGCCAAAGACGATCTCGGCGGAGGCTGGCGTGGACACCAACTCGGTCGTGTTCGCGGCTGGTAGGCTGGCGCTCGGTCCCGTGGTACGGCTCGTCTGCAACGCGGCGTTAGAACGTGCCAAGGGCGCTGGCGTGACGACGTGCGCCTCGGCTGAAGTGGCGGCGGGCTCGGCCGACGTGCTCTCGGTCTCGAAGCTCGCAGGCCGCATGCCGAAGTAGAGCCCCCAAAGGGCCGCGCCGATCGCGCCCAGCACTATCGTCCAGGCGAGCGGTCCGAGTGCTCGAAGGCTCTTCGAGGGAAGCGGAGGCTCCCAGGTAGCCTCTTCTTCGCGCCTGTGGTGCGAATGCGGCGCGGGCGAGGCAGCTCCTGCGCGTGCTGGTGCCCGACGGGACTCGGGCTGCGACTGGGTTGCGCCAGGTGCGCGGCCGTGCTCCGGCTGTCCTGCGCTATGGGTGGGGTCATCGGGCGTGTAGGCCGGTGCAAGGTGGCCGAGGGGATCGGTGCTGCGTGCGCTGGGCCGGGTGCTCACGGTGTCTGTGTCGCGGGCTTCGCCGACCGGCTGCACCGAGGTCGCAAGCACGGCCCCGTGGCGATCAAGGATGAATGCAGCCGCTGGCTGCGGCTTGCGTGCGGCTGTCGGCGGCGGTGTCGTGGCGGCGGGCGCGCTGCCCGGTTGGTGAGCGTTTGCCGGCGGGTGAGCCATGCGCGGAAGACCGATGTCCATGCGAATGGTGCGGCCGTGCAGGCTTTCCGCGTGCCCGCTCGGGGTCGGGTTCTGGGCGGGCGCAGGAGGCGCAGGATGCGATTCGAAAGGCGGCAGCGAAGCCAGGGTTTGGACACGGCTCTGCGCCGCCGCCCGCTGGTCTGCGCTTGGCACTTGCGCGGTGCCAGGCAGGTCGAGCCGGCGCACACCAGATTCGTGCGGAGTCTCTACTTGTGGCGCTGCGCTGGGACGCCACGCGGGCAGCTTCCAGGTGGCCTGAAACGCGGCGCCCGTCGGCAGCGTGCGACCCAGGTCGATGCCCGTTGGCTCGGTATCGCGCGCCGGGGTTGCATCGACGGGAGTGTCGGTTCGCTCACCTGACTCTGGCTTTTCGTTCCTGTGTACCAAGCTCTCACCCCTCAACGTCCTTGATTACATCCCACACTGCTGCGGCGTTGCAAGTGCACTCTTCATGCCAGCTTGTCATCTACCTGCTAGCCCGGCTCCGGCAGACGCTTAGCGGCGGACCCGTGTCGCTGAGGCATATATGCCACGCAGCCCCGGCG
>JADGRG010000554.1 GCA_017881145.1 Sandaracinaceae bacterium
CACGACGCTCAACGCAAAGCACGGCAAGGATGGGCAAGGGCCGTTTCACCTCTTGCATCGCGAGGCGCGCTGGAATCCAGGCGAAGAGTGCTACATGGGTTGGGAACGCAAACGCGGTAAGCTCGAGGAGCTCAATCGCCTGCTGCGCGGCGATCAGCGCACGAGTTACACCACGCAGGTTGGCCACCGGCCAGGACTGCTTGGGGTTCGCTTCGTCATCACGCTGGACAGCGACACGCAGCTGCCGATGGGCAGCGCACGGCGGCTCATCGGCTTGCTTTCGCATCCGCTGAATCGCGCGGTCTTCGACGCTCCGAGTGGACGCATCGTCGCAGGCTACAGCATCGTCCAACCGCGTATCGAGACCTCGCCTTCGAGCGCGCGCCAGACTCGATTTTCGCGCATCTTCGCCGGCGACATCGGCTACGACATCTACACTCACGCGGTCTCCGAGCTCTATCAGGATCTCTTCGGCTCAGGCATCTACGTGGGCAAGGGCATCTACGATGTCGATGCGTTCATGCGCAGCGTGGAAGGGCGCGTGCCAGAGAATGCCCTGGTCAGTCACGATCTCTTCGAAGGTGTGCACGGCCGGACCGCGCTCGCGACTGACATCGTGCTCTTCGAAGGATATCCGGAGCACTACGCAGCGTACGCCAAGCGCATGCACCGCTGGGTCCGCGGCGACTGGCAGATCTTACCCTGGTTATTCCCGAAGGTTCCCGGGCCCTCTGGCGCTCGGATGAGCAGCCAGCTCAGCACCATCGACCGTTGGAAGATCCTCGACAACTTGCGCCGCAGCCTGGCGAGCCCGCTGCTCTTACTTTTACTCGTTTCCGCTTGGACGTGGCTGCCCGGGGACGTGCTGGGCTGGACGCTGGGCGGGCTCGGCATCCTGCTTGCGCCGATGCTGCCTGCGCTGGTTCGAGACCGGCGCATGCGCATGGAACACTTTGGGCGCTGCGTGCTCGCACTGGTGTTTCTGGCCTACGAAGGGCTGCTGGTTGTCGATGCCATCACCCGTGTGCTGGTGAGAATGACGGTCACGCGCAAGCACTTGCTGCAGTGGACGAGCGCCGCAGCAACCGATCTCGGGCTGCTAGCCAAGTCGCCGCGTGCCGTGCTCTGGCGGACGATGCTGGCGTCGCCGCTCTTGTCGGTCGCGCTCGCGGGCTGCATCGCCTGGGCGCGACCGTCGGCGTTGCTCGTGGCCTCGCCGCTGCTCTTGCTCTGGCTCTGCGCACCCGAAGTTGCGCGCTTCGTGAGCGAACCCTTCCGCTCACGCGCTGAGCCGCTCACCTTGGCCGAGCGCAAGTCCTTGCGTCTGCTCGCGCGCAGGACCTGGCGATTCTTCGACGCATTCGTCGGACCCAACGATCAATGGTTGCCGGTCGACAACTACCAAGCCGAGCCACGCGAGCAGACCGCACATCGCACCTCGCCGACCAACATCGGTCTGATGCTGACCGCAACGCTCTCGGCCTACGACTTCGGCTATATCGGCGTGAGCGAGCTCTCGCTGCGCGTGCGTCGGGCTTTCGACAGCATCGGGCGCCTACCCCACTACCAAGGGCACTTACTCAACTGGTACGAGACCAAGAATCTACAGCCGCTCTTGCCCCACTACGTGTCCACGGTCGACAGTGGCAACTTTGCCGGCTGCCTCTTGGCACTGAAGCAAGGTTGCCTTGAATTGGCGCTTGCACCACTTTTGCGCGCGGAGGCTTGGCAAGGGCTCTGCGATTCACTCGATCTGCTGGAGGAAGTCGTAGCCTCAGCTGCCAGGGCACCTCTTGGCTCGCTGCAAGAGGCGCTCGCGGGGATGCGACGCGCCGTTTCGCACGGTCACGACAATCTCGACGACACCTACTCGACCCTAAAGACGCTCTGCGAGGAGACCGCGCCAACGCTCGAGCGCGAGCTCCTCGGACTCCTCGAGGCGGGGGTGTATCGGCACGAAGCCGACGTTCTGCAGGCGCTGCGCGCTTCGATCAATAGCCTGCACCAGCACTTGCAGCAGATGCGACGAGAGCTCGACTCACTGCTGCCGTGGCTGGCTCTTCGGGCGGAACCGGCCGCGCGCTTTGTGGTGCTGCCGACACGAATGCGCCTGCACGAGGTACCCGCCACTGCGGAACGACTGCTCACCGAGCTGGAAAGCTGGCGAGCAGCGCAGCGCGAGAGCAAGCCAATGAGCGCAGAGCTCGAGGCGTCTGCCGACCGCCTCAAAGCAGCCTTCGAGCAGGCGGCCGTGAACACGCGGACGCTCGGCGCCGAGCTCCTGGCCCTTGGGGCACGTGCGGAAGAAGAAGTCCGCGGTATGGACTTCAGGCTGCTCTACGACGCAGAACGCAAGCTCTTCCACATAGGCTACAACGCCACGTTGGACCAGGTCGACGGACATTACTACGACCTACTGGCCTCCGAAGCACGACTGGCGAGATATCTGGCGATCGTCAAGCGCGACGCACCCGAATCACACTGGTACGCGCTCGGCCGCCCCATGGCGCGCGTCGCTGGCGCGCCCGCGCTCTTGTCGTGGGGCGGCACCATGTTCGAGTACCTGATGCCGAATCTGCTGATGCGCAGCCAGGAAGGTACGCTGCTTTCGCAGACCAGCGTGCTCGCGGTCGAGGCGCAGATCGCCCACGGGAAGCGAAACCATGAGCCGTGGGGGGTCTCCGAGTCTGCCTACGCACACCTCGACCCCGATCAGACCTATCAATATCGTTCCTTCGGCGTGCCTGGGCTCGGCTTTCGGCGTGGACTCGAGGACGATCACGTGGTCACACCCTACGCGTCCGTGCTCGCAATATCGCTGCGGCCACAAGCGGTGGTCGAGAATCTGGCGATGCTCGAAAAGCTGGGGATGCTGGGCACCTACGGCTTCTTCGAAGCGATCGACTTCACCGCCGAGCGTGCGCCGGAGGGCCGCTCCTTCTCGATCGTCCGTTCTTACATGGCTCATCACCAAGGGATGCTGCTGGTTTCGCTTGGCAACTACCTGAACGGCGAGATCATGGTCGAGCGCTTCCACGCCGATGCGCTGGTCGAGACCGGCGAGCTCTTGCTCAACGAGCATGCCCCGGATGTGGCTCCGCCAGAGTGGCCTCTTGCCGAAGGTGTCGATGGAGCGTGGAGCATCGGCGTGCCCGAGGCAGCAGCCCCGCTGCCCGCTCCTTCACCTTGGTCGATCGCTGGTTTGGAGGACCCTCAGGCATTCGTGCTGAGCAACGGCCGGTTGAGCAGCCTCTTGACGGATACCGGCGGTGGAAACCTGCGCTTTCAAGGCATTGCGCTCACACGCTATCAGGCCGACGCGACACGCGATGACGACGGACTCTGGCTCTATCTGCGCGACGAAGACAGCGGGCGCATGTGGCTCGCCACGGCAGCGGATGGGCGCAACACCTTTGCGATGCACAAAGCCGAGTTCCACCGTCGCGGCGAAGGAATCTCGGTGCATGTCGATGTGACCGTCGCACCTGCCGACGACGTCGAGGTCCGGCAAATCACGCTGCACAACGAGACCGGCAATCCACGACGCCTCACGGTTTCGAGCGCCGGTCGACCCGTGCTCCTCGCTGCGAAGCAGGCACCGACGCATCCCGCCTTCTCGAGCTTGTTCGTGGAGAGTGAACGCGTAGCGGAGCTAGATGCACTGCTCTTTGCGCGCAGGCCACAAAGCAACACGGAGGAGCCCGTCGTGCTCGTCCACAGGCTGGTGCGCGAAGGAAGCGGAGTCGGCTTCGCTGGCTACGAGACCGATCGCAGAGCGTTCTACGGACGCTGTGGCAGCGTGGACGCGCCGGCGTCACTACTCGTCCCGCGTGGCGCGCTGCGCGGGCACGTAGGCGCCATGCTGGATCCGGTCATGAGTCTGACCGCATCGGTCGAGCTGAAACCGAAGGGTTCGGTGACGCTGGCCTTCGTTACCACAGTCGCCCGTTCGCGCGCTGCTGCGCTCGAATCGGCGCGCCGCTATGGCTCCATGCACGCCGTGCGCTGGGCATTTCGTGACGCAGAGCAGGAAAGCTCGCGACGACTGCAACGCACACGCCTGCCCCCTCTGCTCTTGCCGAGCGTGCAGCGGCTCTTTTCGGCGCTGCACTTTGCGGACCGGAGCTTGCGCGCCAGCGCCTCTGTGCTGCTGTCGACGCGCCCATGCCAAGAGCGCCTGTGGGGCCACGGCATTTCTGGAGATGCGCCGATCTTGCTCGTGCATGTGCATGAGCCGCAAGCACCCTTGGTGGCCGAGGTGCTGGCCGCGCAGCGCTACCTCCGATCCTGCGGCGTTGAGCTGGATCTCGTACTGCTGGACGAGCACGCGACCGGATACGTCAGCGAAAGCGCGGGCAGCCTGCACGGCATGCTGGCACTGGACGAGAGCCGGCAGTGGCTGAAGCAGCGAGGTGGCATCTACGTCATCGCCGACGACCAGCTCGCTGGCGACGAGCTTCGCCACCTCGAGGCGTGCGCGCGCGTGGTGCTGGACACTCGCAAGGGCTCGCTCGCCGAGCACTTGGCGAAGCTGGTCCCGAGCTTGCCGAGGCTTCCCCGTTTTGAAGCCACGCTGCGTAGCGAGACCATCGCCGAAGCCCCACCACTGCGTCCGACGCTACTCTTCGACAACGGCATCGGCGGGTTCAGTGAAGACGGCCAGCAATACGTGGTGTCGATGACACCTGGCGTTACGACGCCAGCGCCGTGGTGCAACGTCTTGGCCAATCCCGAGTTCGGGTGCCTTGTCAGTGAGTCGTCTCTCGGCCCGAGCTGGTCGTTGAACAGCGGCGAGAACCGTCTCACTCCCTGGCGCAATGATCCGGTCTTCGACACACCCTCGGAGGCGCTCTACTTGCGAGACGAGGAAACCGGCGCGTTCTGGTCACCAACGCCGCTTCCGGCCGGGCACGGTGGTACGACGTTGGTGCGTCACGGCGCTGGTTACACCAGCTACGAGCGGAACACTCACGGGCTCGAACAGGAACTGTGTGTGTTCGTGCCGCCCGCCGCACCGCTCAAGGTGTTGCGGTTGAGACTGAAAAACACCCTGCCGCGGCATCGGCGCTTGACGGTGACCTACTACGCGGAGTGGGTGCTGGGCAGCCGGCGTGAGCCGCAGCGCCCCTACATCGTTGCGGAGCTCGACGCAGCGGCCGGCTCTTTGCTGGCGACGAGCGGCTGGCACGCCGAATTTGGCGAGCGCGTCGCATTCGTCGCCGCCGCTGACAAGGTCCATGGCTTCACGACAGACCGCACGGAATTCCTCGGTCGCCATGGCAGCTACGCCCGGCCCGCGGCGCTCGGACGTTGGGGCCTCTCCGGTTGCGTGGAGCCTGGGGTCGACCCGTGCGCGGCGCTACAGATCCACATCGAGCTGGCTGCGGGGCAAGAGCTGGAGACACATTTCGTGCTGGGACAAGCCGGTTCTCGCGAAGAAGCGCGCCAGCTCGTGACGCGCTTTCGAGAACGCGATGAGGTCGCACGCGCCTGGGCAGAGCTGCACGCGTTCTGGGACGACTTGCTGGGGACGGTCCGTGTCAGGACACCCGAGCCGGCGATGGATCTGATGCTCAATCGCTTTCTGCTCTACCAGACCGTATCGTCGCGCATCTTCGGCCGCACGGGGTTCTATCAGTCGAGTGGAGCCTTCGGGTATCGCGATCAGCTGCAGGATGTGCTGGCACTCATGCATGGCGCGCCCAAGCTGGCTCGCGCCCACATTCTGGAAGCAGCAGCCCATCAGTTCGAGGAGGGCGATGTATTGCACTGGTGGCATCCACCGTCGGGACGCGGCGTGCGCACGCGTTGCTCCGACGACATGGCGTGGCTGCCCTTCGTGACCGCGCACTACGTCGCGGCGACTGGCGACGCTGCTATTCTCGCGGAGCCCGTAACCTTCTTGAACGCCCTTCCACTGCGGCCGGATGAGCACGACCGCTATGCGCATTACCAGAGCGGAGCGCACGCGGCACCACTCTTGGAGCACTGTCGTAGGGCCCTCACGCGCTCCGTGACCGAGGGGCGCCACGGTCTGCCACTGATGGGTGACGGCGACTGGAACGACGGAATGAATCGCATCGGTGCGCAGGGGCGCGGCGAGAGTGTCTGGCTCGGGTGGTTTCTCTGTGTATGCATGGACCGCTTCGCCGAGCTCTGTGTCAGCAGCGGGAATGACGACGACGCCTCCAGCTGGCGAGCACGCTCCACCAAGCTGCGCGCGAATATCAAGAGCGTGGCCTGGGACGGCGCTCACTACCTGCGAGCATTCCACGACGATGGCTCGCCAGTGGGCTCCGCCAAGAACAGTGAATGTCGCATCGACTCGATCGCGCAATCCTGGGCGGTGCTTGCTGAGCGTGACGAGCGCGGCGAAAAGCGCCCAGAGGATAGTCGGTCCAGGCTCGCCCTGCGCGCCGTAGAGCAGCAGCTCGTGCGCGAACGGGAGCGCCTCGTGCTCTTGTTCTGGCCACCGTTCAACAGCACGCTGCACGACCCCGGCTACGTTCGTGCGTACCCGCCCGGCATCCGAGAAAACGGTGGTCAATACACCCATGCTGCGGCGTGGATCGGTTGGGCACACGTGGCGCACGGTAATGGCGAGCGCGCCGAACGCATCTTCCGCTTGCTCAACCCGGTGCTACACAGCACGACGCGCGCAGACGCCGAACGCTATCGCGTCGAGCCCTACGTGTTGGCTGCCGACATCTACAGCTGCGCGCCATGGGTGGGCCGGGGTGGCTGGACTTGGTACACGGGTGCGGCTTCTTGGTTGTGGCGCCTCGGAGTCGAAGGCATCCTCGGCCTACGCCGCGAAGCTGGCGCGTTACGCATCGAACCTTGCATTCCGCCAAGTTGGCCAGGCTTCGAAGCCTGGCTGCGCCTCTCGGGGCAGAGCGTGCACGTGGTCGTCGACAACCCCGAACGAGTGGCGAGCGGCGTTTCGCGCATCACCCTGGACGGTGTCCAGTTGGAATCGACCTTGGTTCGACTGACAGAGAGCTCGCGCGCCGTGCGCGAGCTGCGCGTGCAACTCGGCGCGACGCTGAGTCATGGAATGAGTGGGCCCGACCACGGCAGCGCAGCTTTCTTCTCTCCGGTGGCCCAGCGATAGCGAATGCCGACAGCACCGTAGGCTCCCAACACGAGTCCGAGTGCATCCGGACTCGAGACGTTGAGCGTGAGCACCGCCATCGCTTCCACGTGATCGGTAAGCTGCAATGCTGCAGCGGGTCCAATGCGCCAGACATCGCGGCCGCGACCCGTGCCGAACACGCATTCCGCCAGGACCGCAAGCTTGAGCGCGTTTTCGTTGGCCAGCCGCGCAACGGCCGCCATGCGCAGCACGTAGAAGAGAGAATCCTTGACCACCGCACGATACGACTCATCGTAGACGTAGCGGCCCGTGGGCACGTCGAGGGTATGTACCGCGATGAAGTCGCCGACCAGTGCGGCGTGCGGCAAGGGCACGGTCCCGACAACTTCGGCTTCCCACGCCCAATAGCGCGCGTTGGGCCCAGGCCCATGCAGCACGTCTCTGCTCACTAAGCGGGATGCAGGTGTCAGGAAGCTCTTATTGAAGGACGCTGTGTCGCGAGCACCGAACGAGAAGTCCAGAATCGGTGTCGCTGCCCGCAGACCGAAATAGCCTTGCACTAGCTCCGGGGTGACAATCGCGTTGAGGTCGACGCCAGCCCAGATCCAATGCGGCGTTCCATAACCAAGCGAAAAATAGGGTTTCGCGTACAAAAGGCCGAGCTCGCTGTGGCTGGAGACAAAGAGGCGCGGCTTGGCGTCGCTCCAATACCCATCGCCTGGGCGCGGCGGAGTGATCTCCGCGTCGTTGCTCACGCCGACCAGTTGGGCGTCGTCGGCCATCGCGCGCGGACTCGGGTAAAGCCAGAACGCAAGCGCGCAAAGCGCGCAAAGCGCGGCGACGTGGAGCTTCTTCACAATGCTGCTGCAGGATGCATATCCAACACTAACCAGCAACGGTCGTGCCAAGGTGTAGATCGCCCTTCACAGGTGGGACAGCTTGGTGTGCGACGACTCTTCCGTCCCGCAGCCAGTGTCGTGCGTGGACGCAAACCAGCATCTTCTCCGGCCCCCGACTCTGGGCACCGTGGTGCGAGCCCTGCCCTGCACAGCCCGTCTGACGCTGGGTTTTCTCCTGCAAGCGGTGCTTGGCTCTTGTCTTGCAATGAAGCCTCTTTGTCCGGTCGCACGCACTTCGCGCGCGGGGGCAAGACGGGTGGCCCATGTCAAACCAGAACCAGACATATCAGCCTGAGCAGAAGAAGCCAAAGCTTCCGAACGTGGACTCGGAGGAAACCAGACGGGACACAGGTCGAAACCCCCTCATGCCGCAAGCGGGGCCGATCGGACAGCATTCCGGTCACAGCGTTCAAGGGACTCAGCCCAAGCCGAGTCCGGCCGGTCATGCGCAGAAGCCGGCTCCGGCCGCGGTCGACCCGCACAAGCCGACTGCAACCCAGGAACCCAAACAGTCTCAGAGCGGACAGGATAAGGCGCGCGTACCAAGCGGCAGCCCGACTCTGCGCTAGCAGAAGCGTGGCGAGCTGCCGAGGGTGCGGGGGCGCCCTCGGTAGCGGTCTTCCTGACAAACGTCAGCGCACGGTGATCAGGGCCGTAAGAGCGGCACTATGCAAGGGGATCTTCGTCGGCGCGTTCAATACGCAGAGTGGTCGATAGGAGCAGTAGTCATGGACAGCTTGCATCAGCACAAAACCACGCAGACACCCAACATGCCGTTGGTCTTGCAGGAAGCCAACGACCTCCTGGCGCTCCTGGCTGATGATGCCATCTGGCTGCAACTCACGCACGGCGGCCTGCGCAGCGATGCGCGAGCTGGCCTGGCTTCGGCGCTGGACGCGACGCGGTGCAGCTATAGCCGGTGCAGAAGCGAAGCGGAATGCACTCAGCACCTCGAGCCTTCGCACATCGCTGCGCTCGACGCCGCGATGGCGTCAAGAGGCAGAGCGCTCGCCGACCTGGATCGGAGCATGGGCGCGATTCGTCACGCCGGCTGCCTTTGTTTCCACGACACCGCCAGCCTGCAGAGACGCTTCACTACTACGCACCACTAAGTGCAACGAGGTGCGGCGTGCGTATTGCTGGCCGTGTGAAGGGCTCACGTTCAACTATCAAGAAGCGCGGAGGCAGCGCGCCGACGCACCGGTATCGGCGCTGGTTTCCGTGGATCATCGGCGTTGCCCTGCTCCTTCTCGTCGTCATGGCGGCGCGTCATTTCTCTGCGGCAGAAGATTTCGCACACCTCACCGAGCGCGCCCAACCGTGGTGGCTTGGCCTCGCCGTCCTGCTTCAGTTGGCGACCTACCTGGCCCAGGGACAGGTCTTCCGTTGCGTGGCGCGTGCGGGTCACTCCTCGCTGCGCCTCACCACCGCGTGTCGCCTCGGCTTCGCCAAGCTCTTCGTCGACCAGGCGGTGCCGTCGGCGGGCTTGAGTGGAACCGTGGTGCTCACCAACGGCCTGCAGCGGCGCGGGCTGCGTCCGCCCATCGTTGCAGCCGCGGTCATCGTCGATCTCGCATCGTACTATGCCGTGTATGTGCTCTGCCTCGTCGTGGCGCTCGCCATCACTGCCGCGCGTGGTAAGGCAAACCTGCTCATCGTGCTTTTGTCTCTCGTCTTCTGCGTGTTCGCACTCGGCCTCGGCATCCTGCTCGTCGCGCTCTCCGGCAGGCGCGCCCGCACGGCGCCGCGCGTGTTGAGACGCCTGCGTCCGGTGCGCACGATACTCGCTTTCATGAAGCACGCGGACGCGCGCCTGGTGCGCAGCCCCCGCATCTTCCTCGAAACCAGCGCCTACCAGCTTGCCATTGTGCTCTGCGACGCCACGAGCATCTGGGTGCTGCTCCGTTCGCTGGGCGGTGATGGCTCAGCCAGCGGCGTCTTC
>JADGRG010000555.1 GCA_017881145.1 Sandaracinaceae bacterium
GGCGAGGCATCGACCGAAGCACCCGTCGCATCGATCAGCTGCGGATCACCACCGGGATCTTGCCAGGTGCCCTTCTCTTCCACAGCCACTGCATACGCAGCGGCAGCATCCGGAAAGAGCCCGTCGAACGCTCCGTGCAGCTCTGCTGTGTGCTGCGACGTCTTCGGAGGCGACACATGACGCTCGGTTTCCGGATTGAAGATCGACGACTCCTTCGCGATCGGAGCGCTGCCGACTTTGGTGCGGATCACCAAACGCTCGACCGATTCGCCGGGCGTTACCGGCGTGCGCAGCACGAGCACCGGTGGCGCAACCGGCTCATAGCGCTGATAGGTGATGGACGCGGTCGTGAGGCTCGCTACGGCCGCAGCTGGGCGCACCGAGAGAGGCAGGCCGTTACCCGCCAGGTCGACCACGCGCGCACGCAGCTGGTATTGGCGCCCGAAACGCAGCGCAGGCAAGGTCTTGGGCGGCACGCTGCTGCTGATCTTGATCGGGAAGTCCGGATTGGCGGGATTGTCTTCGCGCCGGACCACTTCGGTTTGCGTGCGCTCTGTATCGTTGCGATCGATCGACAGGGTGCGCCCGGGCCGCGCTACCGCGAGGCTCCAGTTGTCCCAGCCAAAGAGCGTCTCGTGCAGATACACATCCTTGACCGCGGGACCGCTCGGAGGATCCTTCGCGGTGCTGGTGGCACCGCCGGCCTTGACATAGCCTTCGTCCTGCACCGGCGACGGCAGCGCACTGGCACCGATGGCATAGCTCGGAATGCGTGCGCAGAGCGAATACCAGCGATCCTTGTAGCCCACGTCCACGCGATAGCCGCGCGTCACGTCATCCAGGCTCAGCACGGCGTTGCCAGGATCAGCGTTGTTGCCGGATGCCGCCGTCAGCTGCGCGAAGACCGCCTTGTCGCGATCGGTTCGAAACACGTTGATGCCGGTGGTGCGCAGCGCGGGCAGGCTCTGCGGCTGCGGCTTCGCTTGTGCCGGGACCAGCGTTCCAGCTTGTTCACACTGCGTGGTCTTCTGCTGCGCAAGCTGCCCGAGGAGGCTCGCCATGTTGACGCCGTAGTCGATGGTGCGTAGGGCCGCGCCATCGACGTCGGATTGCGTCAGACCGAAGAGCTTGGTGTTGCCCAGCTGCAGGAAGCCACTCGCGGTGTCGGTGGTCGCTGCGGGCTGCGGACGAAACGCGCCGAAATCGACCAGCGTCCAGGGGGTCTTGTCACTTGGCGACGGCGCACCCGCGGGATCACTCACCACCACCGCGATCCGGTTGTAGGTCGAGCCGGCGGGCACCGCACGCGCCAGCGTGCAGTCGATGATCAGGCCGAGCTGCCGCAGGAGCGCGGGATGATCGCCGAGGGTCGCGATGACCTGGTGGAAGTCGAACGACGGCGGCTTGAGCGCTGGCGGGATCGCTGCCACGGCGCGCGGCAAGGTGTTGGAGCGATACTGATCCTGCTGACCACGATTGTAGAAGCGATAAGCGCGATACAGCTCCGCACCGGGAATGCCTGCGGCCACGGCCTGCGCACGCTTGTCCATCTGCACTTCGATCGACGCGTCGGGATGCGGTCCGGGCTTGGCAGAGGCCAAGTTCGGCGGCAACGGTGGGTTGTAGCCACCCTGTGCCTGTCCAGCCGCCGACAGACGCCGCACCTCGGTCATCACGCCGGACGTCGCCTGCACCAGGTGAGCTGCGTCGTTTGCGGAGTTGAGATCCGGGAAATCCGTGGCCGAGCCATTGGCGACGGAAGTGTAAACACTCTCGATGTAGTCGTGGATGGCGCGCACCGAATAGGAGCGGATGGCGCGCTGCGAGTGGTCCTGGAAAGCGAAGGGAGAAACGTGCGTCGTTGCAGGAAAGAGCGCATCCCAGAGCGTGGGCGAGAGCTGGCTCGTGTCGACGTTCACCGGCCACTCCGTGGTGCTCGTCCCGTCGCTGAGCTTGACGCGTAGGCGCTGCTGGTTGAAGAGCGCGGTCACGACCGTGGGCCAGTTGCCCAACGTATAGTCGGCGAGCGTCGTGCCGGTGGGGCTGTCCAGACGCAGCGACACGAAGATCGAAAGCTGCGGCAATGCGTCCGCGCTACTGGTGAGGCCGTTGGGAAGGGCAGTCCAGATCGTAGTTGGTGCAAAAGCCATGGCTATTTCCTTCCATCAAGCCGCGAAGTCGAACGCCGCGACGTAGTCGGCGAAGGGGTCGTAGCCCAGGGTCGGCGCCATCACGTCTTCGAAGGTGGGGTCGGCGTTCGAGCCAGCAAACTTGCGCTCGGCGCTGACCGAGACACTGATACTGAAGAAGACGATGGTGATCTCGATCTCGATGGTCGCCCGACCCACCAGCTTCTGCGACGAGAACTCGTAGGAGAGCTCCATGTAGAGCTCGATCGACGCAGTGATCAGACCCAGCACGTTGACCGCGCCGCGCATGCGCAGATAGCCGGTGAGCGTGGCGTCGCTCAGCTCCATGCGGAAGTAGATGCCGGCCATGATCGAGACCGAACCGCTGGCCACACCGAAGTCGACCGCAAGGCCCGCGCCGAATTCGAGCTCCGCTTCCAGGAGCAGCACGCCCTTCGGCGAGACTTCGATGCCGAAGAAGCCGCCACCGCCGAGGAATGCAACCGTAAGGTGGAAGGGACTCTCACGCTTACAGAACTGGAAGCTGACGCTCAGCGGGTTACCCACGAAGGGGATGTGGAAGCCCGCCGTGAAGCTCAGGTTGGTCAGGCTGAACATGCCGACGGCGATGTTCGGCAGACCGAGCGTGAACTGAGCTTTGATGCCCTGCGTCGAGACGTCGAGGCTCGGTGGGTCGCTGAAACCTGCGAGCGGGATGAGCTTGCGCAAGGTGTCGACGAAGGAGAGCACTCCATCGAAGCTCATCTCGTCGAAAACCACGTCGATGTCAGGCTTCTTGCCGCTGCGCACCGAAAACGCGATGCGCTTGAACTTCAGCGTCATGAAGGTAGCGGGCGCGATCAGGCGGATCTCGAAGTTCTCGAGCGCTGCGAGCAAGTCCACGCCCGCCGGCTTGCCCGGCGAGTCTTTGCCGCGCGCTTCGATCGCCAGCAAGAACGCGTCGCTCTTCTTTGGCGCGAAGATCTCGTTGCCCGCACCCGAAGGGAAGCCCTGGATGGGTGGACGCCAGTCGAGCCGAACTGTCAGGTTCTTGGCCAGCTCCTCGCCCATACGGAAAGCTTTGAGTGCATCATGGAGCGTGCTGGCCACCGTGCCGACCACGCTCACCAGCTGATCTAGGCGCTGCTTGAGCGCGGCGCGCGGACCTGCCATCACCTTCTGCAACGCAGCAGGCAGGGGCTCCTTGCCGAAGAGCGCGGCTGCATCGTTCAGCGATTTGGTGAACGCGGGTAAGTCGGTGTTCACAACCAGATCGATGTCGCCATCGATGTGGGCTTCGTCGAGCCGGATGGCCGCGACGTCCTTCACCAGCGTCTCGGCCTTGGTCGCGATGTCGGTGAGCGAGGCATCCACCGCTTCGCCGAGCGCCATCAACTCCTTGGCCACGGCCTGCGCCTGCGCCTGCACGGCGGCCAAGTCCTGCATGAACTCTTCGACCACACTCAGCGCCTGGGTGATGAACTTGGGCGCAGCTCCCAGGCCCCCGTCCCCGCCGGCGACCGCCATGATCACGTCTTTGAGATCGAAGACACCGAAGAGCTTGGCGTTCAGGCTGGCGAGAAAGGTGGACGGGTCGAAGGTGTTGCTCGCGATCATCGTGAGATCGCCAGCCACCGGACCGACTCGACGCGAGAGGCCCGAGATGTCGAGACTGGGCGCGACGAAGCCGCCCGACTTCGACGAGTCCTTGAGGAAGTCGACGGGCACCGTGCCGCTCGCCAGCTGCATCAAGAGCTCGCCCTCGTTGCCAGCGCCGAACTCGTTGTCGAGGAAGCTCTTGGCGTATTGGAACGCCGAGGCCGCCTGCTGACCGGCCAGGTGCCGCAGCGCTTCCACTTGCAACTCGGCTTGCGCAAGGCCTGGCAAGAAGCCCACCGCCGCATCTGGCGTGGGTCCGCCCACCGGCTCGGCGAAGCTCATGCTGTGGGTTTCGAAGGTGGTGTCGTCCGGCTGCGCGCAGGACGCGAAGGCCACGCGCTGCCCCTGCAGGTCGGCCGTCGCGATGGGGTCCACGTAGAGTGCGCGCGCGTCATCGACGTCGCTGCTGGCGGTCTTGCCCGCAGCCACCGGCACCCAGACCGCACCGACCTCGAAGCGGACCAGGCGGCCTCCGCGATCCAGCCCCTGCATGTGGAAGCGGAACGGCACGCTATCGACGTTCGGCACAAACGACTTGGTGAAGGTGGCTGGCGCGGGCCCGAGATCCGGTGTGACCAGGGTCTTGAGCTCGACCTCGGTGAAGGGCAGGTGCCGCAGCTCGAGCGGATACGCCTTGACTGGCTCGCGCACCACTATGAACTGCCGCTGCCACAGATACGCGGTATGGGGTGCCAGCGAAGTGAATTTGCGCTCGGTAATCTTGACTAGATCAGCCTGGTGTCCAAACGGATAAAGGATGCCCGAGTAGTGCAGCTCCACGTAATGGTCGCGCCCCAAGCCCATGCGGTGCGTCCACGACTTGACACTGTAGAGCGGGTTACTCCCCCAATCACCCTTACTATCCAGATAACCGCCGAGGCTGGTCAGCATCAGACGATTCACCGAGATGGCCGCGGGAGCCAGCGCGGAGGCTTTCTTGGTGCCACATTCCACCGGGGCGAAGTTCGAAGACTCATGCACGATCGCGATGCGATCCTGGGAGTTGAGCGAGGAGTTGAAGAGAGTCGGATCGGTGGGATCCGTGTAGGTGCAGGGATTCTTGGGATCGAACTTGGGGTCACGGGTCCAGAGCGCGCGGATGGTGCGCAGCGAGGCGGTCTTGGCGGATTCGTCGGCCACTGCGGCTCCACTCTGCACACCCAAGCGCGTGTGCCAGAGCTCGACGCGGCCCTTCGGCGAGGTCACGGCATCGGAAGCGTGCGCAAAGCGAGCGTAATGGTTGGGCGAGACGGTGAGTCGGAACGGCAGCTCGAGCGCAGTCTGGGTCTTCGTCGGCTCTTTGGGCGTGGTGGCCGTGATGGCCGCGACGTGCGCCGAAAGCGCGGAGGGCACAGCGGCTTCGGCTACCGACAAGCCCGAAGATCGCGCGATGGCCTGGTCGGCCTGCGCGCTCTGACTGGAGGCCACCGCCGCGACGAATGCGTTGGCGATGGCTGGAGTTGCCTGCACTGCGGTGCCCAGGCTGGGCACCAGCGACGCCTTCTGGATCAGGGAAGGCGCGTACGCGGAAGCGGGCCGCGCTAGCACCTGCTGCGCATGCGGTGGCAGCGCGTTGTCGGAAACCGAGAGCTCCCAGCTCGCGCAAGCGTCAAGCAAAGCCTTGGGCGTGAAGTCGAGCTCGTGCAGATCGGCAGGCGCCAGGAACGCAAGGCGACTGTCGCCAGCGAGCCGCGCCCGCACCGGGGTCTTGAGGACCAAGGGCGCAGTCTCGGAGAATGCCTCTTCATAGACGTGCTGCGCTGCGTGCGTCACCACCAGATACGCGGGCCCATCCGCCTTGCGCAGGAGCTTCGTGTCGTCGGCGTTGGGAGCGAGGTTGAAGAGCTCCAGGTGCAGGTGAAGCAGATCGTCGCGGCGGCGCAGCGTCGTGGCGAAGTCAGGCATGGGACCCGAAACGCCGGGCGACTTCGCGCTCGGTGCACAGGAACAGCCTTCCATGCCACCGATGCCGGTCAGCCGAAAGGCCGACGAGATGCCGACCCACTTCAGAAGATCGCGGCGCCTAAACTGAAGGGAAAGCAGCTGCGCGCCGAACAACGGCGAGCGCGGTCCGTCACCCGATGAGTCCGACATCGAATCCTCCCAGAGAAGCCGCAGCCGAGCGAAATCGCGCGGAGGTTACACCGAGTGGAAGACGTAAGAACATCTCCAAATGGCTATACGGCGAGACGCGGCCGCGCTGGGCTTCAATCGGGCAGGATGCGCCAGCCCGTGCGGGCCGGCGTCATGGAAATGTTGCGAGGGCGCCTTGGACGCGCCTCGGCGGCGTGGATCACTCGCTGGCTTTGGGATCGAGCGGCGAGAGTAGCGAGCGAATCAGGATGTCGCTCTTCTTGTCGACGCGCTGCATCAAGGCCGTGTTGTCGCGCAGGCCGCCGCGCAGGGTTTCAGCCTGAGCCTGCACCTGCGCCAAGCGCTGTGCGTTGACCGCGGACTCGTTGCGCACGGTCGTCAGCTCCGAGCGCATGTCCTGGAACGTCGTGTAGCCAACGCCGCAGAGCGCACCGAATGCGAGCAGCGCACAAGCGGCAGCCAGCCACAGCCACTTGCCGAAGCGAGCGTGCAGGCTGGAAGCAGTTGCGAGGTCGCCGGGCAGAGAACGTTCGGCGCTTGACGGATGCTGCGCTGACATCGCCGATGCTTCGTGCAGAGCGAGCGGCGGCAGTGCGACAGCCGACAAGTGACCAGCTCCGCGCTCGGCAGCGGCCGGAATCCGGTACGCCTCGAAGAATGCCAGAAGCTCCGACGCTGACTTCGGTTTGCGCGCATGCTCGTGCAGGAGCGCTTGCACCGCGTCGAGCGTGCCAGGCACGGCGGCCGGATCCACTCCAGTCGCCAGCATGTCGTAGAGGATGTCTTCGAGCTCCGAGACCGAGACCTCGGTCCGCGTCGCTACCGCGAGATTGCCAACAGCTCGCACTCCACTCATGGTCCTGACCTCCGACGAGCGCGGCCGAGCAAGTTGCGGCTCACGTCCTGTGCAGGTTCTACGCACAAGCGAGATCGCCGACAAAAAAACGGCGAACGTGCCCGACCCGACCAGCGCCGCTGCGACCGCAGGCGAAAGCTGGTCTCAACGCTAGGAGACGGCGCCGAGCGCAGCCTGAGCCAGCATTCGCAGCGTCGCAAAAAGCTCTTCGCGTCGGCCCTTGTCGTCGAGCCAACCATCGCTAGACGCGTCGTAGTTGAAGTGCCAAGCCCGTTGGCCACCGGCGAGCCAGAGCTGCCGGGTCGGCCGCTGGGTGTTGAGCACGATGCGCTCGCCGGAACGCAGATCGATACGAACCACGTCGCCGGTCTGCTCGACGTAAGCATCGTCCGGATCGACCCGATCGAAGAGATCCAACACGCGCCGATATGCTTCCGCCGCGCGCCGCTCGAATTCCTGCTCGTCCATCACAGAGAGCGTGTAAGGCCCAAGGAGCTGGGATGCAAGTCGCAAGCGGGCAGCGCTGCGGAGAAAGGGGGGTCGCGTCAGGCGGCGCAGCACGCGGACCAGCAACGCTTGGCTTGCCGGCTCTTCTCCGCACCCGCAACTTCCGGCACACTGCAGAGCGGTGCGTTCGGCGTTCACTCGATATCGGGGGCATTCCCTGCTCGCGGCCTGCGCGACGCTCCTGCTCTGCGCAGCCTGCGCGACCTCCGCAACCGGCCGGCCCGCACGGCGCACCGCGGTGTCGCACCCGCCCAAACCGGTCGCGAGCGCGGGGCA
>JADGRG010000556.1 GCA_017881145.1 Sandaracinaceae bacterium
GCACGGACCCACCGGACCGCGCGCAGTGTGTCACCCCCGGAGGCCGTTCAGCCTCATCACAAGGCTGCGCAGCTCTCTTACTACGCGACCGCGCGCCGCTTACTCGTGCAGTACGCATCCACCGCCGCAGCAGCCTTGTGCGCAGCCGCGATCGCCTCGACGACCGTCGCTGGTCCCGTCACTGCGTCACCCGCAGCGAAGATCCCTTCGACGTTGGTCGCCATGCGCTTGTCGACCTCGAACGAATCCCACTTCGAGATGGTGAAGCCGTGGTTCTCGGCGAGGATCGACAGGTCCAGCTTCTGACTGATGGCAGGCACGATCAGATCCGCAGGGATGATGTACTCCGAGCCCTTCACCGGCACCGGCTTGCGACGACCCGAGGCATCGGGCTCACCCAGCTCTTGCCGGATCACCTCCATGCCCGTCACGCGACCGTTCTCGCCCACGATGCGGACCGGAGCGACCTGATAGTGCATCGTCACCCGCTCCTTCTCGGCGTCCTCGATCTCCTCCGGGTTCGCTGGCATCTCGGCGCGTGAACGCCGTCGTTCGCCTTCAGTAGGCTCAGAGGTCACCACGAGCACCGACCACACGCACGCGGCCAGTGATCGACCGAGCCTGGTCACAGTTGGTCCACGGTCTTACAGAGCTCAACTAGACACGGAAGCTCAGCGCAGACCGTCCGCCGCGTCACGCGATGCGGTCACCAGCCATTCGCGCACGCACTGGTCCTCGGCGCCGGCTGGCGCGCGTGTGAGCAGCGTAACCTCGTCGATCCTGAATGGACCAAGCAACTCCGGCAGCTCGGCTTGTGTGGTGAAGCGCGCCATCCCCGTGCCCGCAAGCGTGCCCTCGTCGACCATCCAGGCGTTGTGGCCGACCTTGCGTCCGACGCCGTCACCTGCCGAGCCAGCTGCGAACGTGCGCACGAAAAGCTTGCCGCCGGGAGACAGCACCCGATGGGCCTCGCGGTAAATGGCCTTACTCTCCTCTAGGTGGTTGCAGTAGACGGCTTCGTTATCGATGACCGCAGCGAAGCTGGCATCCGCGAACGGCAGGGTGCAGAAGTCGCCGACCACGATGTCCCCGCTCCAGCCCTTGATCTCGGCATCCAACCGCTCCCGCGCCAAGCGCACCGCCGTCGGCGCGCCGTCGATACCGTAGGTGCCGAAACCTTCGCGCGCGAAGTACCAGAGGTTGCCGCCGGGCCCGCAACCGAGCTCCAAGATCTTCACGGCGCGGCGCTCTTTCACCCGGTAGAAATTGCGCGCCACGAAACGCACCAGATCCTCCGCCGGGTAGCGGCCCCACGGCCGTTCTCTGAAGATGCTGTCCCAAACAGGGTCCCAGGTCATGAAAGCCTCCCCCGCATGGCGGGCCAACGTCAGGGCGGCATGAAAGCCGACTTGTGCCGGCGCAGCAAGCCGTCGCGGGGCGCCCGCGCTGAGGCGGGCTCCGGCGCGCAAGTGTGCTGCGATTCGCAGCCAGCGAGCGGCGAGCGCATCTGCACCGACAGCTTCTGTTCGTGTCAGGGGCCGGGGAACACCTACCTGAACAACATCGACGGCGCGTTCAGCGCGCTGCGCGGCGTGGCGCACTGAGTGCTCTGCCCGAGGAGATTTTGATTGGCTATCGCGCTAGCACGCGTCATGCGAGGGCGAAGGTTGCTCGCCCCGATGCGCGCGCTCACGGCGCGGAGGTGCTGGCCGGGGCCGTACCGGTGGCGTGCGCTTGCGCGGCAACGATGCGTTCGAGCAAGAGCTGCGCTGCAGCCTCGTCGGGCGCGAGCGCCAGCGCCCGTCGCATCGAGCGTTCGGCAGACACGAAGTCGCCGCGGTTGGCGGCGATCAGACCCAGCGTCTTCCACACCACCGGCGAATCGCCGTGCGTGCGCGTCAGCGCCTGGGCTGCGCGCGACGCGTCGTCGAAACGTTGCAGCTCGGCGAGCATCACGACGCGGTCGATGCCTGCCTCGAGCATGTTCCCGCCGGACCAGCGGTAGGCCTGGCCATACGCGTCGAGCGCTTGAGCCGCGCTGCCGTGCTCGCGCAGGCAGCTGCCGAGCTGGAAGTAGATGGACACGGGATCGCCCCAGCGCGGGTTTCCGGCCAGCGCCGTCCTGGCGCGCTGCAGGCGGCTGCATTGCGGATCGGGCAGCCCGCGCCGGTGCTCCTCGATCGCGAGGTTGAGCAGGAACTGCGGGTTCTGTGGCGCCACCTGCACCGCACGCGTGAACAGCGCCAGGTCGTCGTGGAAGTACTCGATGTCGGACGCGTGCTGGCTGAGGGCGCCGATCAACCACGCCACCCACAGCGCACGGCGCGCGACCACGCGAGGCGCCATCGGCTGCGGCGCGTCGGCGAACGCGAGGTCGGCCAGCCAGGCCGCGAAGAACGCGAGCGGAAGATAGCAGTAGCGGTCCTGCACCAGCGCGTGACCCGGCAGCAGGCCGACGCAGAGCGCTGGCGCCATCAACAGCGCGCCCGCGCCCAGCAGAAACGAGCGCCTGGCATCGCCGCGCGACAGCCAGAGTGCGAGCGCGACCGCGAGTGCGACCACGAGCAGCGGCAAGCCGAAGCGTTGCAGCGTGGGCTCGGGCAGGAAACGCTCGGGATAAGCCAGCGACAGCGCGTGCGGCCAGACCAGATTGCGCAGATAGCGCAGCGCGACCGCCGACGCCCCGATCCACGTGTCGCGCCGCCAGCTGGCGACCAGCGCGGCGTTTTCGCCGATGGCGAGGTGACGCGCCGCGACCACGCCCAGCACCGGCAGCGCCAAGAGCAGCGAGTGCGATGCGAGCGCCTGCAGGCGCTGGCGCATGCCGGGCGCCGCAGCTGAGGGCTGCAGGAGCGCTGGGCCGTACCAGCCGAGCAAGAGCAGTGGGCCGGCGAGCGCGACCGCGCGTTCCAGCGTCAGCACCGCCGCGGCGTACAGGGCCAGGCTGGCGATCAGGTATCGCCGCTGACGGCTGCGCAGCCAGTGTGCCCACGAGAGCAGGCTCGCGAGCCCGACGATCGCGGCCATGGGCTCGCTCACGGCGGAGATCCATGCGACGGCCTGGATCTGGATCGGGTGCAGCAGGAAGGTCGCCAGCGCCGCCAGACGCACGCGCAAGGGCAAGCCCAGCGTCGAGGTCAGGCAAAAGGCGAGCGCTCCCGCGCACAGGTGCAGCACCAGGCTGACCGCGTGGTAGCCCAGCGCGTGGTCGCCGAACGCCTGCCAGCCGAGCGTGAGCGCCACCATGAACAGCGGGCGGTAGTAGTGGACCGTGCCGGCTTTGGTCGGATCGAACGACCAGACGTGCTTCGTGAATGCCGTGCCGAGCCCCGCCCAGTCGTGCACGTTTGGGTTGCCCACGAGCTGCTGCAGGTCGTCGTACACGAAGCCGAAGCCGAGCACGGGAAGGAAGCTGGCGCAGGCCAGTGCGAGGCAGGCCCAGACACCCCAGCGCTCAATCCGTGCAGCAACGCTCATGACGTGTAGCAAACACCAGGCGGGCTTCCCGCCAGTCCGAAGGCGAGTCTGCGCGCAGTCGCCATAAACGCGGGCCCCTCACCGAGTGAGAAGATTTGGTCGCAGTACCTCAAGGAGACCAACCTACAAAGAAGTGGGCAGAAATCAAGGCACGGAAGATGGATCCGCAGCGCATCGCGCGCGTACGCGCTGAAGCGAAGCAAGAGTTGCTCGCTCTGACGCTTCGCCAGCTGCGTGAGGATTCTGGTAAGACCCAGGAAGAAATCGCCGAGCTTGCAGCGACAACCCAGTCAGCGCTGTCGCAGATCGAGCGCCGCGAGAACAACCCGATCGAGGCGCTGCTGAGCTACGTCGAAGCGCTCGGCGGCGAGCTTGAAGTCGTAGCGGCGCTCGGGAAAAAGGGCTGTTCGTCCATTTGGGGGCTGACGAAGCGCGGGCGGGTGATGTCATGCGGCCTGAGCGGTTGGTGGGGTAAGGCCGAGCGCAAGCAAGCGCAGGACGCGTTTCTTTCAGCGCGAGACCCGTGTGAGGTCGAGCTGCACCTCGCGCTCCACGTACCGCCACTCTTCGGTTGCCCGCAGCGCTTGCAGCAGCGCTGCGAAGCGTGACGCGTCGCTCGGCGCGTACTCGAACCAGGTCAGAAAATCGAACGGCTCGCCCAGCTCACGCGCTTGGTACAGGCGGCGCGAGATCGCGGGCACGTATTCGAGCCCGATCGCGATGTGCCGCGAGCGCTCCTCGAAGATCGCGCGCCGCTCGTCTTGCGCGAGCTCCCACCACGCATCCGACTTGCGAATCGGAATCAGGGACGCGCGCGTAGCTTCGGGGCGGCCGAGCACGGGCGGCGCCTTGGCCAGCGTTTGCTTCTCGGCGTCGGTCACGTAGCGCAGATGGCCGGTGCTCCCGCGCAACACGTAGTCCGCTTGCACGCCCGACCAGCCCGCGGGCAGCGCGTGTGTTCCGTGATGTACCTGGAGGTGACTCGCCGCTGGCAGCGACGCGCCCGAGACGGCGCGTATCGAGTCGATGCGAAACGAACCTTCGGAACCAAAAGCGAAGACGGCAAGAACGGGCGCGGCCATGCGACTTCGCATAGCACGCAGAACCACGCCCGTGCGCACGAGGCACACGACCACGCAGCGCATTTCACAGACTCGAAACAGTCACCCGTCTGGCGGGGCTCGTGGAACCGCCCAGGAGATTCTTCCGGCGCTGCTCGCCAAGCGCTGTGAGCCCGGCGATCGCGAGCTCCTGCCGGTGCGCCGGCAGCTGGCGCGCATGGGGCTCGCGCAAGCCGAGCGCGCGGGCTTCGTCGAGGAAGCGCGGCACTTTGTCGACGAACGCCCAGTCGTTCAGCTTGAGCGTCAGCACTGCACCCAAGAGCGAGCGCCGACACATCGCTGCGACTCGACGCGCCGCGCGCAAGGCGACCTGCGGCGCAAGGTGAACGTCCAGGAGCAACCAGTCGATGCGCGCAGGCAGCATGGCTTGCGTGAGCGCCCCCAGCGCGATCGGTAGGTGCGTGAGACGTGCGCTGCCTGGGCCGACGAAGGCGAGCACTTGCGGATCCATGGCAGCCGGATCCACACCGATGACGTGCACGCCGTGCCGCAAGAGCGCGTAGGCCGTGCCGCCGGGAGCTGCACCGAGCTCGAGTGCGACGTCGCCGGCACGCAGCGGTAGCTCGAAAGCCAAGATGGCCTCCTCGACCTTACGAAAGGCCCGCGACGGCGCGTCCTGCGGCACTTCGTAGACGTACGTGCCTCCCGGATGCGGGCTCTGCACCGGCGTGTGGCGGTGCAGGCCGAGCAAGATGGGATCGCCCGGCGCGACCACCACGTCCAGCACGAGCTCGCCGGGCTGGGCCTGCCTGCCTTCGAGGAACTGATTCGGCAGCGCGGCTTGCAGCGCAGCCTCAGTCTGGCGTGCCAGCTCGCCTGCGTGATGGGAGAGCGGCGCCTCGCCCGGACGAAAGAGCTCGCACTCGCTCACGTGCAAGCGCAGCGGTAAAGGCAGCTCCGCGATGCGAGCGATCACCGCCGCCAGATCGGCGTGGGTGCCGAGCGACATGCCGAAAGTCCGTGCCAGTGGAATGTCGAGCGTGCTCTCAGGCAGCACCGTCTGCGCGCTACGAAAGGTCAGCAAGCCCGGTCGCTGGTAGCCAGGACGCAGCCCCGGAACGTAGCGCTCGACGTAACGCTTGAGTGCAGCCTCTGCGCCACGCTGGCAGAGCACGAAGAAGAAGTCCGAGCGCAGGTTCAGCGGCACAGAGCGTGCTCGGAGTCACAGTGGTAAGCAGCGGGGCAATCGTGATCGGTCTTGCAGCGTGGGGACTCGCAGAGCTTGGTCTTGCTGTTGCAGTAATCCGGCGGCGTGCAACCGTTGACCGTGCAGCCGAGCACGGCCCAAGTCCCCGCAGCAGTGCCGCCAAGAGCAGCGGCTTGCCCGTAGTTGTGACCGACTGGCTGGCATTGCTCGGAACCCGTGATCGAATCTCGTTTGCAGGGGTATTGCATGCTGCCGCCGCAGGCGAGAAGCAGCGTCGCAAGAGCCGCAACCAAGACTGCGGCGCGCACGCATCGTTGCCAAGCGCTGCAGATCCCAAGCTCATTCGCGGGCCGGTCCATCTCGCAGAGCGTACCACGCATCGCCGGCCGGCCGCGCGCCGCTCTGTCCCGCGTGCGAAGCCGATGGCGCATGCAACCACCGACTGTCAAAGTGCAGCCGCATGATCGCCTGGCAGCATCTTTCGTCCGCGGAGGTTCCCGGCAAGGGCGGCGAGCTGCGGCTCTACCAGCGCGGCGAGGAGTTCTCCATTCGCATAGGCGGTGCCGAGCTGATGAACAGCCGCATCCACGCCTCCGAGGATGCGCTTGCAGCCGTGGGCTGCGAACACCTGCGAGGTCAGGCTGGCGCACGCGTGCTGATCGGCGGCCTCGGCATGGGCTACACGCTGGCAGCTGCTCTCGGCTGCCTGCCAGCTGACGCACAGGTGGTCGTCGCGGAGCTCCTGCCCGCCGTAGTGAGCTGGAACCGCGAGCTCTTCGGGCACCTGGCTGGCCATCCGCTGCGCGACGGCCGGGTCGAGGTCAAGCAAGGCGACGTCGCGAATCTCCTGCGCTCGGCGGGTCCGGGCTACGACGCGATCTTGCTCGATGTCGATAACGGCCCCGCCGGCCTGACCCGCGCCGGCAACGATTGGCTCTACGGTCGCGCCGGGCTCGCAGCCGCTCACACGGCCCTGCGCCCAAAGGGAGTGCTCTGCGTGTGGTCTGCGAGCCCAGATCACAGCTTTGCAGAGCGCATGCGCCGCGCCGACTTCGGCGTCCAAGAACGATCGGTCCGAGCCGCGGCCGGAGGGAAAGGCTCGCGTTACACGCTCTTTATCGGCATGCGCAGCGCAGCCTGAGGCCGGGCATCACCCGATCCGGACGCCTCGGCGATGGCACAAACGACCGGGGCCTGCTACCAGCACGCAGCATGAACGCAGTTGATGTCGCAACCGAGCTTGGGCCGGCACTCTCGGCGGCTCTGGCGCGCAAGGGCTACACCGAGCTCACGGCCGTGCAGCTGGCGGTCCTCGACCCGAGCTTGGCCGGTCGCGACCTGCGCATCACCTCACAGACCGGCTCCGGCAAGACGCTGGCGGTCGGCTTTGCGCTGCGGACCCTCGCCAACGACCCTAGCCCAGGCGCTTCGGGTCTGGCCCAGCCGCGCGCGCTGGTGGTAACGCCGACCCGCGAGCTCGCTCATCAGGTCGAGCAAGAGCTGCGCTGGCTCTACGCGGA
>JADGRG010000557.1 GCA_017881145.1 Sandaracinaceae bacterium
TACGGCAGCCCGACTACGTTGCCGGGACTCGAGTGCAGGTACGTGGTGTTGTCGCCGAGCTCGCCGTTCTTGTTGCGACCCCAGCACTGCACCTGGCCCGACGCGCGACGCACGCAGGTGTGGAAACCACCTGCGACCTGCGACCCTGGTCGCTCCGGGCAGTGCGATGGAGCCAGTCCCGTGAGGGTCGGTCGTGGTCCCCGTGGGCGTGCCAAGCCACGTCCCCGCCATCCCCCAACAGCTGACGGTGCTCTGTGCGCCAGTGCCGATCAAGGCACACGCATGGATGCCACCGTTGCTGAGGTCGACGATGGAATGGATCGGCAGCGTGCGCGGGACCGCGGAATACGGCTGGTCGAAGCTCGTGTCGTCCAGGAGCTGCCAGTGGTCGGTGGTCGTGGTTTGGCCGGACTGTGTTTGGTAGTTGTTCATGCCCCAACACTGCACCGTGCTGCCCTGGGCCGGCGTTGTGCTCGGCAGAAATGCGCAGGTCGCCTCGTCGGCTGCAACCAAGCGCGCCGGATGGCTGCGTCGCCATCCCAACGGGCGTCGCAACGCTGGTAGCGTTGCTCGGATCCATCGATGCAGAGCAGCTCGGGATCGAGCCGTGTTTCTCAGAGTTCAACTGATCCAAGCGGTAGAACGCGCCGAGAAACGCGACGTTTGCGCCATGGCAGGTGCGATGGTAAATATGATGGTATGGATTCTACCATTTCTGCCACCATTTCTGCCACCATTGATGCTGCGGGTCGAATCGTCATTCCCAAGCGTCTTCGCGAAGCCGCAGGCCTCGTGGCCGGAGAAGCGCTCTGTGTTCGCGTCCGTGATGGGCGGGTCGAGATCGAGCCTGCGCCGCGCAAGGTGAAGATCATCAAGCGCGGCGCGGTGCGTGTGGCCGAAGGCACGGGTGAGCCGCTCACCCGAGACGTCGTGGAAGCCACCAGAGCCGACTTGCGCGTCCGCCATGGCTGACCGGCACCTGCACGCGTTCGACACCAGCGTGATTGTCGCCGCGATGCTCGGATGGCACGAGCAGCATGCGTCGGCGCTTCGCACACTGCAGCAAGCCTTCGACCGCAATCGCGTGGTCGTGCCTGGTCCTGCCCTGATCGAAGCGTACTCCGTGATGACTCGCCTTCCGGCTCCTCACCGCCTCTCACCCTCCGACACCCGCGAGCTACTCGACGAGACCTTCTCAGCGGCAGCCCGAGTCGTCCCACTCACAGCGCAGGAGCTCTGGCGTTTGGTCCGTGAGCTCTCCGAGCAGCAGGTCGCAGGAGGTCGCGCCTACGACGCGCACATCCTTGCCTGTGCACGCAAAGCCGAAGCCAGCGTACTGTGGACCTTCAACGAGCGTGATTTCCAAGCGCTGGTCGACGACGACGAGATTGCGATCCGCACGCCGAGCTGAGAGGCGTGCCCGGCGTCGCCGCACGCACGAGGCTCAAGTTGCGCGACCAGTTGTCGAAGCGCGCGACGACACCAGTCGCAGCACTTCGAAGTAGCTCGGCGGCTCCGGGACGACGTTCCGCTCGTAGACGGCACCGCATCTGCACCGCCATCATCGCGCGCCTGCGCATCGCGCATTCCGGCGTCCTGCACGACGGGTGACGTCTTGTGGACGCCTGCATCCGTGAGCACCTTGCCCGGCGGCAGGGTTGACGTCTGCGTGAGCGGTTTGCTCGTAGCCTCGCAGGCCGAAAGCGCGCAGGCGACCACGAGGAGCAGGCAAGAGCGATTCGCGAGAGTCATGGCGCCGCGTCTCACGTACGACCCTACTTCGAGCCGCGCTCGCTGGTCTGGCCGAGCCAGGTCGCAAGATTCTTCCCGAGCACGGCGTTGCCGCCGCTGAGGAAGCGGTTCTGGAAGATGGCGTCGTCGCCGAAGACGACGAAGCGGCCCTTGCCGAGTTGTCCGGTCACGACCACTCCGAACGCCTGTGCCGCATCGCCGTCACCGAGCTCCTGATCGCCGTTGAGGTCCACCCACGCGCCGGGACCGGTCTCGGCGGTGAGCGTGGCGTTGTCGGCGGTGTTCAGAAGCGCCCAGGCACCGAACACGTTGAAGGCGCCGACATTCTTGGTCAGCTCGTGGGAAGCCAGGTGGGTGACGCGGAAGTTCAACGCGTCGTTTTCGAGCACGCCTTCGGTTTCGCGGATCACGCCGTTCGAGATCGAGACCTCGAGCTTGTGCAGGAGATCCGCCACCGGCGAGGCGATGTGCAGCATGACGGAGAGTCGCCCGCCCCGCTTGAGGAAAGCCACCACCGCGTCGGTCTCCGCCGCCGTCAGCGGCGCGAAGGGTCCGGAGATCACCACGGCGTTCACGCCCGAGAGAGTGCTCTCGCTGAACGGGTGCTTGTCGCTCTTGACGAGGCTCCCCTGGTCCCGGATGAGCGTGGCCAGGCTGGAGAGATCGAGATCGCCTTTCTGCTCGGGCAGGAAGCGCTGGCCATGTCCTTCGTCGAAGAGCACGACGGCCGGTGGAGCCTTGACCGGCCCACACGCGCAGACGCTCGTCGCGAGCAGCCCGAGAAGCAGTAGGGGCAACGCAAGGCGCTGCGGGCGCTGGTCGAGCGCGATGTTGCTCGACGGACCCATCCTCTTAGGACGCGACGATCTTCTCATCGGCTGACCTCGATCTCCGGCTATGGCCTGCAGCTCTGCTGCGGGATACTCCGGGCAGAGCAGCGGGCAGCTAGGCTGTCAGAAGCTCGAATTTCTCAGCTGGTCTGTCAAGCACTCGCGCAGGCTTCAGCCCGTGCCGAAGGCGGCAGCGAACACGGCTGCGTCGAGCTCCATCGCAGCGGCCAGGGCCTGCAGGGTGTTCGCTCGCACGCGCAGCTTCGTCGCCGCGTGTGCAGGCATGTTGAGCGTCGCGAGCTCCGCCGCCGTCAGCGGCGCGAAGGGTCCGGAGATCACCACGGCGTTCACGCCCGA
>JADGRG010000558.1 GCA_017881145.1 Sandaracinaceae bacterium
GGGGCCTCCGCAGACTCAGTGGGTACGCAGCTCCATCGAGAGCCGAAGGCTGCTCGGTGGGTATGCAGCTCCATCGAGAGCCGAAGGCTGCTCGGTGGGTATGCAGCTCCATCGAGAGCCGAAGGCTGCTCGGTGGGTATGTAACTAGTTTCAAAAACTCGTGAAACTATGCGTGCGCTTGTCCGGCAGGTCAATGGCGCTGGGTTCGAAGCTGCGGTGCTTTGCCAGCCGGTGCGCCCTCGCCCGGCCTCGCCGGCTCGATGACCACTCCATCGTAAGCGGGCCCGGCCGCGCCGAGCGGCGACGCAAAGAACACGATGCGCAGCGCTCGCCACGTGAACGCACGCAGGATGGATGGCGAGCTGGCGGCGACACCGCTCGCCGCCGGCACCAGCGGACCTGCCGCCGACGGCGTCGCAAGCTCCGGCGCGGTCTGCGCCCTGCCCGCACTGTCCACCTGCAGCGGCGCGAAGACCATGTCGGGCGTGGGTTCGTTCTTGGGCTGCACCAGCTCCGCAACCTCCGGCTCCCGTTGGGGCTCTTGCGCGTCCTGCACCTGCACGTGGCTCGGAGGTGCGCCGGGATCTTCGGCGGTGGTGTCCGTCAGCTCGCCGTTGGGGCCGATGGCTGGTTGCTCTATCGACCCGAGTGCGTAGTCGGCTAGCGGTGCAGCACCCTGCCCCAGAACTGCCACCCAGGCTGCGATGCGCTCCTGCACCCAGCCCAGGGCACGCTCGCGACCCTCGCTGTCGCCATCCACGACCACGCGCTGGTTCTCGAACTCGTCCCAGCGCGAGAATCCCTGCGCCGGCATGAGCAATTCCGCTCGCGCGAGGCGCCCTTCGTGCATCCGCAGCCGTAGCAAGAGCGAGAGCGTGCGCTCCACGCGGGTGGCGCCCGGCACCGGGATCGCGAAGTGGCTCTCGTAGAACTTCACGCATTCATCGCGTGTGCAGCGCGGCCGCGGGCGTGCCCCAAACGCGCGTGAGAACGCCGGGTTATTCTTCGCCACGTCCGGGATTGGCTCACCCCACGCGGAGAGCCCGACCAGCGTCTTTAGCCAATAGCCAAGAAAGCGAGTCACCCAGGTCTTGTGCAGCACTTGCTCTCGCTCGGCGCGGGCACTGGCGAGCTCCTTCGCGCGGACGGCATCTTCCTGCTTTCGCTGCTCGATCAGCGCGATGGCGGAGAGCCGCGAGTGCGCTTGCGCAGCGAACACGCCATCGGGAAAGTTCTTCAAGTAGCGCTCGATCCCCTGACGACTCGATTTGCCCGATTCGAAAGCCGCCGCATCGCGAGCTGCGCGTGCACTCTGGACGGAGTCCCGCCACGCGCCGTCGGGATGGCGCTCGACGTAGCTGCGCATGGCAAGCAGCCGGGTCTGGTCATCGTGCGCCAGCCGCACCTTGCGGTAGTCCGCGTAGTCGGCCTTGTCCGCAAACGCGGCACAGCCGGAAACGCCAACCCAGAGCACGAAGAGAAGCAGAGCTTTCATGGAGTGCTTGCTCCGGCGTCGTTGGTGCCTGCATCGTTCTCGCTGGCGTCGCTGCGCCCGGCGTCGCGCGCCCTGCTCGTGGATGTGATCTCGCCTGCGCAGAGCGCCCGGGTGTTGCACTCCGAAAGGTCGCTCTCTTTGGTCTGCAGCGTATCGAATGAAGCCAGCGCGTTCAGACAAGCGCGGGTCTGCCATGCCTTGGGGCGACACGACGCTGCGAAGCTACGCGCAGCGCACGTGTCGATGGCATCCCAGCGGCACGCGTCCCGCGCTGATGCCGAGATTTCTCCGCGCAAGAAGCGTCGCACGCAGGTCAGCTCCTCGCGCTGACGACAGTAGCCGCCGACGTCGGCAGGCTGATCGAGCTTGCTACCGTTGCAGTCACCCACGGCCCCGGGCGTCGGACCGACGATCCCAAACCACATCACCGCGACCAGGGCGAGCCTACGAAAGCTCATGGCAGCACCTCATAGTCGACGATCACGCCAAGCTGGAAGCTCGTGAGCAGACTCAGCGACGAACCGGCAATCGCAAAGCCGTCCACATCGAGCTCCCCGAACACGCCAGCGCCAGCGAAGACCCGATAGCCGAGCAGGAAACCAGCCTCGACTCCGAGGCTACGGCCACCGCGGACCACGACTGGCAAGCCTGCATGCCCAAGGGCGAGCAGATCCCGGTTCAGGTTCCAGTAGCCTAGATACGTGGGCATGAGCACCAACTGCTGGCCCGCGTAGACCGGCTCAACGTAGCCGCCGTCACGCCCCAGGTTCAGCGAAGCGCCGAGACCGAAGCCATGTCGATAGCCGCGGCCGGGCAGCACGTGGCCGACGAGCGCGCTGGTGAAAAGCGGCGCTAGCCGAGATTGCCCGAGGTCCGCATTTTCGGTCAGACGCAGAGCTAGTCCGCCCGACGCGGATGCGAGATAACGCGCGGGCTCACGCTCGAGATCCTCCGCCGCGGCGCGCGAGCAGAAAGCGCCGAGCCAAGCCAGCGCGAGGAACGCTGCTACGCGCAGCGAGCAGAGCGACGAGTTGGAGTTTCGCATCGTGATATAAGACCGCGGTGTCGCGCTTTCTCGCAGGCTTCGCTCTGGGATCTCTGTTCTGGGGTGGCTTCGTCTATTCCTACACTCGCGGCTGGATCGATATCAGCCTAGAGCCGCCAGCACCACCGGACGAACAACAAAGTGGCACCGAAGCGGCTGGCACGGACCGAACGGGGAAGGCCTCGCGCTCGCGCCGCGGCAAGACCAGCGCCCACAAGCCCCATGGCGCTGCGCGATCCGAGCCAGGCACGTCGGGCGACGACTTGGGCGAGAACGCTGCGCGCACGGTAGAGATGGGGAGCGCGGGCGGCGAGGAGCAGCTTGCCGGCACAGAGATCGAGAAGGGGTTCGACAGCGTGTTTCCGCAGGTGCGTCGCTGCCTGATCTTGGCCGCCAGTGACGAGCCGGCGCACGGCAAGCTTGTCTTCGGGCTGCGCATCTCCGGTGAAGGCAAGGTCACAGCGGTGAACCTAACCGGACCCACCAGCGTTACAGGGGGCGACGCTGGCGCATGCCTGCGCAAGGCTGCCTTGGCGATCCATTTCCGAACCTTCCACGGGCCGGAAATGGTCGTGCACTACCCGCTGACCTTGGAATGAAGAGCTCGCTACTTGTCGGTGCCCTTGCGGGTCTGGGCCAGGTTGCGTAGCAGGGAGTCGATTCGGGCATCGTGGACGCCGCTCGCAATGGCGCCCCGCAAGACTTCTCGCGCCAGGCTCGGGCCCGCGCTGCGCAGCTCGATGCGGGCCAGATTCAGCCAGGCAGTGGGCCTTTCGGGTGCGAGCTTGATGGCGCGGCGCAGAGCGGCTGCAGCCCGAGGCAGGTCGCCGTTGAGCTCGAGCGCGACGCCGAGATTCGACCAGCCCACTGAGCGCTTGGAGTCGATCTGCACTTCGCGATGGAGGGCATCGATGGCCTGGGGCACCTGCCCGAGTCGCAGCGCTGCTTTGCCGACCTCGTCGTAGGCTCGTGCCCATTCCTGGCGGGCGATCTCGGAGCGTGCGCCCTCTGCTCCGAAGCGTGCTCGAAGCTGGCTGTCGAGCGCTGCCAATGGGAACGTCGATGGGCTCGGGATTTCGAATGCCACTTGCAGGAATGGTGGGATCCGCGACGGCCCCAAGAGCGTCTTGGGCGCGGCCGCTTCCACCGGGTCAGCCGCTTCGAAGAAGACAGGTCGCCTCGACTTGTCGGTGACGAGCGAGCGCAGCGCGGCGGCTGCAAGCTCTGCCCGCTTGGCTGCAGCTGGCGGCTGCGATGGACGCGGGCCATCGACGAGCGTCCGTCCAGAGATGCGTCGCAGCACCGTGTCGTCCCAGAGATGCTGGGTTGGCGCGATCGCCAGATCGGGTCGGACAGCCTCCACGTAGAGCGCAAAGAGCCCGCATGCACAGGCGGAGTCGGACGTGCAGAGGACCACGGAACGCGCTGGTAGCGAGGCGAGCGCGCTGCCGCTGCCGTAGCGCTCGGCTGCGAGGTAGCCGTCCGCGCGCGTCGGCCACGGGCTGGACATGCAGAGCAGGAGCCCTAGCGCGCAGACCGATAGCAGGCCGAGCGAACGGCCGATGCGCGAGTGGTCGAAGCCCGAAAGCGCCCAGCCCGCTCCCAGCGCGGCGAGGAGCGCGATCACGGCGAAGGATGCATGCCCGAGCTGCCGCTGCGCGATCCCCATCGGGTTGATCCACATGGCATAGGCGAGATCGAGCGCCAGCACCGAGAGGATCACCAGGCCCAGCGCGCGAGCCCGGATGAGCAGCCAAGCGGCGCCCGGCAGCGCAAGCGCCAGCAGCCAGACGTGCTCGGCGAGTTGACCGGCCAACATGCTGGCGGGTGCGGTGGCGCGCCCGAACATCTGCTGCGCAAACGAGCTGCGAATGCGCGCACCGGTGAGGTGGGCGAGGAGCGCCGTCGGAGTCTGTGGGTCGCCCCAGTCGGCGACAGTGTCTCGCAGCGAAGCCAGCGGCAGGTAAGCGATGATCAGCGCGGTCCCGAGCGCAGAACATGCGTGCCGCCACACGAAGCGCAGGCGTGAGCCGACGGGGCGCGAGAGCACGGTCGCGCAGAGCACGGGCAGCATGAGGTAGCCAGCGCTGACGTGCGCGCCCAGCGCGAGGCCGAAGAACGGCCAGCAGAGCGATGCCACGCGAAGGCCACGGAGCGCCGAGCGCGAGCAGAGTGCGAGCAGCACGAGCGCTGTCGAGTAGACCTCGACGCCCAGCGCCGTTCCGATGAAGGTCCGGAACGTCAGGACGGAGAACACGGCTAGCAGCGCTGGGCCCCATCCGTTCTTGTCGTGCCGCAGCCCGAGCCGCGCGCGCGCCAAGAGCGAGAGCTCGGCCAGGA
>JADGRG010000559.1 GCA_017881145.1 Sandaracinaceae bacterium
AGAGCGATTGGCTGGGTAAGCTCGGCGCAGCGGCAGCCGAATCGCCGTGGCACTTGTCGCAAGCGACGCTCGCCTGCGCATGTCGCGCGTGCGAGAAGCTGAGCCGGGCCGGCACACCGCGTGCCTCTGCGATGGCACTGCTGCGGGCGGGGTCGAAGCCGCGGTGACAGTAGCCGCAGGTCTGGGCCGTGGCGTGCTCGCGATCGCTGCGATCGGCGTGGCAAGTCGTGCAGACGGCTTCCGCCGGCAGGAGGTCGTCGGTCACACGCTTGCTGCTGATGGCGGCGCCATGACAGCGCACGCAGGGCAGCTCGCGATGAGCAGCGGTCGCGTGGCTCATCGTGAGCCCGGTGGGCCGCGGCGGATACACGACGGGCGAGAGCGCCTGGGTCGCATCCGCGCGGACCTTCCGTGGTGCAACCAGGGTTGCCATGGCGAGCGCCAGCACCAGAGCTATTGGGGTACGTATCATCGCCACGCTCCGAGGTGCAGGAAGGCCAGCATGGACAAGCGATGGCCCACGGGACCGCTCTGTGCATGCGTAACGACCAGGCGCAGCTCGGATTCGCGCGTGATCGCGAAGTGTGCACCTGCTAGCTCATAGAGCGAGACGCCGCTGATGGCGGCGCGCAACGGGTCGTCGATGCGCATCGCCGACACCTCGGCTTCTAGCGTGACCCAGAGCGAGATCCGACGCGACGCTGAAAGGCTTCCCCCCCAGAGCGGACCGCTGCCCGAGGCCCAACCGAAGCCGGCGAGACCGAGTTGATTGCGAGCGTCGTGCAAAGTCGTGGAGGCATCGACGCCGAGCTCGTGTTCGAGACCCGTGATGAGCTCGGTACGTCGGCCCCGCACCGCGAGCGAGGCGTCCCAAGAGGGAGCGATGGAGCGCGCCCCCCCTAGCGTTGCCAGCCAGGTGGGCGCGGTGACGAAGTAGGCCCAGATGCTGCCAGCATCGAAGCGCGGCACGTGCCTTTCGAGCGAAGCTTGCAGATTCCAGCCACCGAACCCGAGCCGCGCGCCGAGGTCGGCATCGACCAGCGCCACGTCGAGCGTGTCCAGCACGCCGTGCGTGGAGATCCGCAGCGCGGAGGCCGGCTGTGACACCAGCGCCACGCCCACGCGACGCTGCACCAGATCCCCGTGCTCGATCAGCGTCCGGTAGCTAGCCGTGCCGCGCAGCACGCGTTCCTCGCCCAGCTCCAGGCTGGTGTCCGCGGCCCAGGTCGTCACCGGAGGCGCGATGTAGGGTGCGCGATCTCGGTCGAGGGAATCGAGGGCAAGGCGCGGGGTGCCGTCCGGGATGAACGCATCCGAGCCTGCGACGCTCTCACGCCGCACCAGCGTCCCGAGATTGGCTTCTGCCGCGAACCAAGCGGTGGGAGCCACGCGCGCAGACACACCGTCAAGGCGCGTGAAGCCGACCGCGTTGTAGTGAAAGTGTCGGCCCGCCTGCACGACCAGGCCGTAAGGCAGATCGCGCGCTTCCAGGTAGGCGCTGGGCAGATCGAGCGCGCCGTTGCTGGCGAGCGGTGTGTAGCTGGCGCGGCGCGCAGGATCGATGACGGCGAAGCAGAGCGGTGCGCCAATCTGGCAGGTGTCCCCGAAATCCTGGTTGAGACGCAGTCCGCCGTGCACCTGGATCGACGGCGGCGGTCCAGCTTCGTCGGTCTCGGCGATCGGCTTCACGTAGCGCAGCGCGAGGGTCTGCGTCAGCCTGCGGCGCATCCAGACAACGGCAGTCGCAGGCGACGCCACGTCGTACGCCTGAAGCGTGGTCGTGGCATCCACCTCGGCATCGTCAGCCTTGGCGCAGAGTGCGAGAGTCGAGAGCAACCCGCCGGCAACCACGACGGCGAGAGCTCTGCGCCACGCCACGCGGCGGCACACGCTGTCTTGCCCACCCCAGGCGTTGTGCTTGCGTGACATGTCGAGGGACCGAAGACCGAGTCTACGCCGGCCACTCTAGTCGCAGGCGCTCGCTCCGCGAAGCAAGACTTGTGGAGACCATGCCCCCCAAAAAGCACGAACCCCGCGCTTGCGCACGAGGTTCGCGGTCGGAGGGCCCGTAAGCCGAGTCTTGTTCCTGCGTCCGTCACCAGACGCAAGTGGCGATCATTCATCTAGGGCACGCGTCACCACGTGCCTCGAGCGACGCTACCCGGAGGCTCGGGCGGACCACCCTCAAACGCCTCCCTATTTCGTCTTGCTCCGAATGGGGTTTGCCATGCGACCAACGTTACCGTTGATCCGGTGAGCTCTTACCTCGCCTTTTCACCCTTACCGGCTGACCCACGCGTTCCGCGGAGAGCCGAAGGCTGCTCCGCGGGTATGTGAGAAGTGACCCGGCGGTATGTTCTCTGCGGCACTTTCCTTGGGGTCGCCCCCACCAGCAGTTAACTGGCATCCTGTCCTATGGAGCTCGGACTTTCCTCTCGCCCTGCACGGAGAGTCGAAGACTGCTCCGTGGGTATGTGCCCAAAGAGAGTCGAAGACTGCTCCGTCCGTTTTGGTATTGCCAAAGAGCCAGCGATCACCCAGACCGCTCCGACGCGCTACGCATAGGCTGTGGCGCGCCTGCCGGCAAGAGGGGGTCGGGCACTTCCGCGTAAAGCGCGGTCAGATCACGAGACGTAGTCGCGCAGCCGGGCCACATCTTCCATGCCCTGCAGCTTGGCCAGGCCCTGGGTCTCGAGCTGCCGAACACGTTCGCGAGTCAGGTTCATAATCTCGCCGACTTCCTCGAGCGTGATGCCGCCCCGGTCCGCGATGTCGAGCGCACAGGTGTCGGTCATCTCCCAGACTTCGACGTCGGGGAAATTGATCTTGATGGAACCACGCACCGGGTGGACATCGATGTAGAGGTGGTACTTGCACGAGACATAGGGGCACGGCCGCTCCATGTCGACGCACTCTGACCGGGCCGCGGGGCGCCAGTATTCTTCTTCCGGATAGAGCACACGGCCGCGGTTCAACTCGGCCTTGCTCAGGCGGCGAATCGAGATGGTGCGCGCTCGCGCACGCGACCGCCGCTGACGGCGGCTCTGCTCATCACCCTCGTCGACCACGTCCGCCTGCTCCGCGTCCATGGACTCGGAAAAGGCCAGCGCGAGTGACCCCTGCACCATCGGCATCGCCGACTGGGTCTCTTCGCTCACCGCGTCGACCAGCTCCAGCTTCGCTCCCTCTTGCTCACCCATGCCTGCCTCCGTTGTCCAACGCCCTTGCCCAGCCGTGCAGCCCGCTTGCGCGGTGCCCGCTACACAGCAGCCCTCGCCATGCGCGCACGCATGGCCAACCGTGCCTCGATGGCGCGCAGCTTCTCGACCAGCTGGTTCGCCATCTGACGCGCGTCCCCGAGCGCGCGCCCCACGACTTCATCCACATGCGCAGGCGCGCCACCGCGCACTGCCGACTCCAGCGCAGAGAGAATCTGCGCGAGCTGACGCCCGAGGGCGTCGATGTCACCGCGCAAGCCGATGAACTCGCGCTTTATGTCTTGGATCGTGTGCCCCTGCGCCATCAGCGCGCGGATCACTTCGATTTGGCGCACGACGGTCGCGGGATAGAGACCCTGAGAGCCGCGGTGCTTGCCCTTGCGACCCACGCGCACGCTGCGCGGCAATAGCCCGAGCTGCACGTACTTGCGAAACGTCGCCTCGCTCAGCCGCTCGCCACGCGCCGCGAAGAGCTCGACCACCTGCTGGGTGGTCAAGCCATCCGGATGCTTCGACTCAATGTCCGCGAGCTCGGCCTCAGAGAAGTGAGCGCTCACCCCGGCACTACCTTGCGGTAGAGGACTCAGTGGTGTGGTCGCTCGTTTCATCTGATTCCTATGAATGACTACGCGTGAATATATTCTTTTGAATAGATCCATGTCAACGGCATTTGCCGACGACCGTCCCTTTTTTGGACTACTGGCACCCACATCAGAACTAGTGTAGTGATTACGGTAACTTGGGATTTTGACCGCGAGAACTGCCAGAGGGGATCACGATGTGTCGCAGCTCGACTGGGCCAACTTGCCGATCTCTCCCGCAGACCTCCGATCGGATCTCAAGCGACGGAAACCATGACTCGCACTGAGATCGCGGCAGTGAAGCCCGAACGATAGGATCGGCTAGCTGGAGGCTGCAGATCGGTCTCCAGCTCAGTAGATCGCCTGCACAAGGTCAGTGCCAGGAGCTGGTGGAGAGTGCAGCTGTCGGCGTCGAGCGAGCGCTTCTCGCGTGGGAGAACGGCTCTCGCACACGTCGAGGCGCCGCCGAGCTTGCGGATCTCTTATGCTCCGCGCCGATGCAGCGTGTGAACGAACCAAGAGTGGGGCTGGCCACCCCAGCGTTGCCTTGGGCAATCTGGGCGAGCGTGTTTCTCACGTTGACGCTGACAGGGAGCTTCCAGCCGATCACGGGCGACTCGACTCAGATGTGCGAGGCCGCTAGCAACCTGCTCTACGACGGGGGGCCGCACCTCAATGGCGCGATTCGCGGCGATGTGGTCCGTGGCACGGACGGGCGTCCCTATACGAAGTACCCACTGGGTGCCGTGCTCGAATGCATCCCAACAATTGGCTTGCAGCACATAGGCGCAACGCTCGGCGGGCATGGCTCTGCGCTGGAGCGCTACTTCGTGGGCGTCACGCCTGCGTTCTACGGATCGCTCGGCGCACTCGGGTTCTTCTTCTTGGCGCTGCAGCTTGGGTTTCGCGAGCGAGTGGCTGCAGTCGCGGCGCTGCTGCTGATCTTCACCACGCCGCTCTGGCACTACGCGCGCAGCATGTACACCGAGAATCTGCAGACCACCGTGGTGATCTGGTCGCTCTGTGTATGGATGCGTCTGCGTGGTCGCGCGCCGACGGGGCCACTGCTGCTCGGTGGCTTGCTGATGGGGCTTTCGATCAACCTCAAGATTCTGCTCGTGATCCTCCCGGTCGCGGTGATCTTCGACCGCTGCTTCGACGGCTGGGACGTGCGCGTGTGGATGCGCTTCGTCGGCATCGGTGGCCTGGGCGCGCTGCCCGGCATCGTCGGCTTCTTCGCTTACAACCGCTTGCGCTACGGAGGCTGGCTCACGGCCGGCTATACCGTTGGACGCGACGCCACGATTGGTTTCAGTGGCCCGCTTTTCACCGGATTGCACGGCCTGCTCTTCAGCTCGGGAAAGAGTGTGTTCTTGTATGCACCGCTCTTGCTCCTCATGGGCAAAGGCATCGAGGTGCTGCGACGCGAGCGGCGACGCGATCTGCTCTTCTTCGGCTTGCCAGTCGTGTTCGTGTTCGTGGCCATCGCCAAGTGGTGGTGTTGGAGCGGCGACGTCGCGTGGGGGCCGCGCTTGATCGTCCC
>JADGRG010000560.1 GCA_017881145.1 Sandaracinaceae bacterium
AGGTGCTGCAGCCATCACAGGTTGTTGCAGCCGCGGTGCAAGTCGCCGCGGCGCTCACTGAGCTAGCCGAGCTGGAGAAGACTCGTGCGGACCGGTCGCACGCGCGCCTCTTGGCCCGCTTGATGAACGACCCCGACGGCCAGGCTTTCACCACCTTCCTGACCGACCGCGTGCACCGCAGCCGCGCCGCCGAACGGGTCGTGGGCGCCAGCCGCTACCTCTTGCGCAGGCTCGGGGTGCCGACCTACTTGCCCGGCATCGCACGCTTGCAGCTGCAGATGTTGCTGCGAGCTGGACCGTTTCTGCCGGAGCTTGCGGCCCACGCGATGCTGCGGCGCTTGCGCGAAGAGACTCGCGACGTCGTGATTTCCGCCGAAGAAAGCACGCTGCAGGCGCATCTGCAGACGCGGCGCCAGCAGCACGTGCACGTCAACATCAACCATCTCGGCGAAGCAGTGCTCGGCGAACAGGCAGCCAAGGCTCGCATCGACGACTACCTTGCGCTCTTGGTCCGCCCCGACGTCGAAGCGATCTCCGTCAAGCTCTCGTCGATCGCCAGTCGCATCGAGCTGCTGTCTTTTCAGGAAACGCTCGACGACCTGCGACCTCGCTTGCGCGCCATCTATCGCGCTGCGCTCGCCCACCACTATCTGCGCCCGGACGGCTCGCGCGTGCCGAAGCTCGTCAGCCTGGACATGGAGGCGTATCGGGACCTGCGACTGACGGCAGCGCTCTTCACCTCACTCCTCGACGAGCCCGAGTTGCGCTCGCTCGGGCCCTGCATCGTGCTCCAAGCCTACCTGCCCGATGCGTTTCCGCTGCAGCAAGAGCTCACGCACTGGGCTGTGCAGCGGGTGCATAGCGGTGGCGCGGCGGTGCGACTGCGCATCGTCAAAGGTGCCAACCTGGCGATGGAGCGCGTCGAGTCTTCGCAGCGCGGCTGGCCCGTGCCCATCTACGACACCAAGGGCGAGGTCGACGCCAACTACAAACGCATGGTCGATTACGGATGCTTGCCGGAACACGCGCGCGCCGTGCACCTCGGCATCGCGAGCCACAATGTCTTCGACATCGCGCTGGCACTGACCCTGCGAGAGAGTCGGCAGGTGCAAGCACAGGTCGGCTTCGAGCTACTGGAGGGCATGGCGGATCCGCTGCGTCGGGCGCTGCAGCGCGTCGCCGACGACGTCCTGCTCTATTGCCCGATCGTCTCCGAGACCTCGATGCAGACAGCCATCGCCTACCTCACGCGCCGGCTCGACGAAAACACCGCTGACGAGAACTTCCTGCGCCGGAGCTTTGGGATGCGCGTCGGCGACGCGAGCTGGCAGTCGGAGCAAGCGCGCTTCGAGGCCGCCTATCTGTCGCGCGAGCAAGTCGCGAGCAGTGCGCGCCGCCTACAAGACCGAAGACAAACGCCCGAACGTTTGGCTGCGAGCAGCGACTTCGTGAACGAAAGCGACACGGACTTCTCGCTCCCGCAGAACCAGGCCTGGATCACCGAGGCGCTGGAGCGATGCCGCACTCGTGAGTGCTTCGACGTGCCCATGCAGGTGGCCGGCGAGTCGCTCTTCCAGGAGCCCTTCGAGCTCGGCTTCGATCCTTCGCGACCGCAGCTCGTGCCCTACCGCTATGCGCTGGCAGCGGAAGCCGACCTCGAACGCTGTCTCGACGCGGCTCACCGTGTAGCGCCGCGCTTCGCGCAGAGCACGCTGGCTGAGCGCAGCGCCTGGCTGGCCGAGATCGCGCATGGGCTGCGTGGCGCGCGCGCCGAGCTGATCGCGAGCATGGTCCTCGACGCGGGCAAGCGCGTGGACCAAGCCGATGCCGAGGTCTCTGAGGCCATCGATTTTGCCGAATACTATCGGCGCAGCTTCGCCGAGCACTGCGCGGTGCCGCAGCTACGGCTCTCGCCCAAGGGCGTTGTGCTCGTCACGCCGCCCTGGAACTTCCCGCTAGCGATTCCCGCAGGTGGCACGCTGGCCGCGCTCATGGCGGGCAACACGGTCATCCTCAAGCCCGCGCTCGAAACCGTGCTCGTGGCCCAACGCTTCGCTGCGATTTGCTGGCAAGCCGGCGTGCCGAAGCATGCGCTGCAGCTGCTCTTCTGCGCCGACGAGCTCGGCTCACGCCTGATCCGCGATGCGCGGGTGCAGAGCGTGGTGCTGACGGGTGCCACCTCCACCGCGCACCTCTTCAAGACCATGCGGCCCGGGCTGGACCTGCTCGCCGAGACCGGCGGCAAGAATGCCATCGTGGTGTCTGCGCTGGCCGACCGCGACGCCGCCATCAAGGATGCACTGCAATCGGCCTTCGGACACAGCGGGCAGAAGTGCAGCGCGGCCAGCCTGCTGATCTGCGAAGCCGAGGTCTACGACGATCCGGCATTTCAAAGCGTCCTGCAGGACGCAGCCGAGAGCATCCCGGTGGGCCCCGCCTGGGACTTGCGCTCGGTGGTAACGCCGCTGATTCGCCCGCCGAGTGGCGCCCTTTTACGCGCGCTCACCACGCTCGAAGCTGGCGAGCGC
>JADGRG010000561.1 GCA_017881145.1 Sandaracinaceae bacterium
GCGCACGCAAGGGTGAACACCTGGTGGTCTACCAGACCGCGCAAGGGCACGAGGCACTGCCGCAGGCGTTGGCAGAGACGGGTATGGAGTGCCGCATCTACGGCATGCGCCGCGACCTCGAGCAGGATGTCGTGGAGGGCAACCTGCGCTACCGACCCTTCGACGAAGCTGCCTTCATCGACGATATCGCGTCGTCGCGCGCGGTGGTCTCCGGTGGCAGCTTCACTGTGATGAGCGAGTGCGTGTATTTGCACAAGCCGCTCTTGTCAGTGCCGGTGCAAGGCCAGATCGAACAGGTGATCAACGGGCGCTACTTGCAGCGCGAAGGCTACGGCCGCACCAGCGACCACATCGACCGAGCAACCTTGCGGGACTTCCTTGGTGCGTTGCCCGCCTGCGAAGAGCACCTCGCGCGCTACCAGCAGGACGGCAACAAAATGTTGTTCGCGGCGCTGACCCGCGAGCTCGACAAGGCTGCAGCACATCTCTGACGCCGCGCTGGCGTGCTGTGTCCTGGCTGCAAACCTAGCCACAAAGCCCAGCTGATGCGCCTTCCGAGCGGGGCCTGCCGCTGCGGGTCCGACACCGGTGCTTGGCAGATAGGCCGCGGGAGCGTATCTGCATGGCATGGAAACCCAGCTGAGCAAGGATGGCAGCGTCCACGTCACCGATGAGTTCTACAACACGCTGATCTCCGCGATCGGCGCAGTGCTCACGGTCTTCGGGGTCGCAGACTTGCTCTGGCGCGCTCACGCGACGGGCAACACCGCGCGCCTTTTCAGCTTTTTGGTCTACGGCTTGGGCGTCCTCGGTGTGTTCGTGACCAGCGCCCTGCACCACGGTGTCAACGGTTCGGCCAGGACCAACCACATCCTGCGTCAACTCGACTACTGCGCAATCTTCGTGATGATCGCCGGCACCTTCACCCCATTTTGTGCAGTGCTCGTGAAGGGCACCCTGGGCTTCGGCGCGCTGGCACTTGTCTGGTCGCTGGCGGTGGTGGGCATCGCCTCCAAGGCGTTCTACCCGGCGTTGCCCCGACGCGTGATGGTCGCCATGACCATCGGCATGGGCTGGCTCGGGCTCGTGCTGGTCAAGCCCGTTTATGCGGCCATCCACCTGCAGGGCGTGCTGGGCCTCCTGATCGGCGGCGTATTCTTCACGGTCGGAGGACTGATCTTCGGACTCGAAAAGCCCAACCCACTGCCCGGTCGCTTCGGCTTCCACGAGATCTGGCATTGCTGCGTGGTCGCTGGCGCAGCGAGTCACTTCGCCCTCATGTATCTCTATCTCTGACTGGGCAGCCTCCCGGCCGGCCGCTGTATTCTCTGGAATACGGTTTGTGAAAGACGTGGGTAGCGCATGGCCACGCCTCGCGCCAGAGTCTGGAGCATGAGCCAGCTCTCGCCGGCACGTCACCGCAGCCTGCTCGATGTATTCAAGTACCTCGACTTTCGGCAATTCCTCGCCGACTTCTACGAGCTGAAGAAGCGCCGCGGTTACTCCTACCGGGCGTTCTCACGAGCGGCAGGATTGGGTGCCCCCAACTACCTGAAGCTCGTGATCTCCGGCCAACGCAACCTGACCGCCGCCATGGCCGAGCGCTTCGCCGCAGCTTGTGGTCTCTCGGGCGAGACCGCGAGCTACTTCGAACGTCTGGTCGCGTTCAATCAGTCCAAGACCACCGAGGAGCGCAACGCAAGCTACGCGCAGCTCGCCGCGTTTCGACGTTACAGGCAAGCGCATCGCTTGGAGCATGCGCAGGCGGCCTATCACGAAAAGTGGTATCTGCCCGCGATCCGCGAGCTCTGCGCCAGCCCAGACTTTCGGGCAGACCCGCGCTGGGTCGCGTCGGTGTTGCGCCCGACGATCGAGCCCGTGCAAGCCAAGCACGCTCTAGATTTGCTGCTGACGCTGGGCCTGCTCACGCGCGACGAAGCGGGTCGGCTGCAACAGGCCGATCCAGTCGTCTCCACGGGCGCCGAGACGCAGAACATGAACATCCGCAACTACCACGCCGAGATGATGCGTCGTGCCACCGCTGCCATGGAGCTCTTCCCCGCCGCCGAGCGCGACATCTCATCCTTGACCTTGTGCGTGGGCCCCGCCGCACTCGCGCAGATCAAGCAGCGCATAAAGGAGTTTCGCCGCGAGCTGCTGGAGCTAGCCGAGGGCGAGAGCCAGCGCAGCCAAGCGCTGCAGATCAACTTCCAGCTCTTTCCCTTGTCCGCTCCCATTTCGCCGCGACGCGGCAACAAGCAGCCCTTGCGAGGAGAAGCCCCGTGAACTCAATCGCTTACCGTGGATCATTCTGCCAACGACTCTTGCTCGCATGCAGCGTGAGCTTGTGGCTCTCCGCTTGCTTGCAGGCGCATACCCAAACCGGCACCGAGACCGGGAACCCGCCGATGATCGACCCGCATCTGGTCACGCTGGCGGCGACCCCGGAAAGTGCCCGCTTGATGGGAGCAAAAGGCGCCGTGACTCCTGGTGGCGCGGCCATCGAGATCA
>JADGRG010000562.1 GCA_017881145.1 Sandaracinaceae bacterium
ATCCAACTCTTGTTCTTTGTGGATGTAGATCAGCACGCGCTTGTCCACGGCTTCGAACAAGCCCGAGCGCTCCACCTTGCGCGGCTGAAAGACCACGTCGCCGTCCGAGAGAATCACCGTCGGTCCAAAACGACCGGCATGCTCGAGCGCGTCGAGTGAGCCGGGAAAGAGCCGGTTCGCGAACGGATAGTTCACCAGGAACGCGGAGAGGGCGAGCACGTGCGGATCACGCGGATAGCGGATGCGATAATTTTGCAGCGCGCCGAGGTAGTCGGCGTAGCCGAGCTCCGCGCGCAGGCGCTCGAAGATCTCGAAGTAATGTTCCGTGCGCTCGGCGCCAAGCTCGCGGACGAGGTAGCGGCGCAGATCGGCGATGACGCGATCGTTGTCGAGCAAGGTGTTGTCGACGTCGAAGAGAAACACGACCGCAGCGCGTGCAGCGTCGGTCTTGGCTTCTTGGCTGGTGTCATCCGTGCTCGAGATCATGTCTTCGTCACCGTCTTGCGCCTGCGCGCGTGTGCCTGGCCTCTGCACTCATGCTCGGGCCGGAACGGATCCGCCGCGGCACGCGCTGGCCAGAGGCGAGCACCTTGACGTGCTGCCCACCCACGTCGATGACGAGCACCTTCAACATGGCCCCGGCTCGTGCCAGCCGCCAACAGCTGCGGTGAGCTCGGCGGCTTGTGGAGGGCCCCAGCTGCCGGGCTCGTACGTGTGGACTGGCGTGGCATCACCCAGCACCGGATCGACCGCAGCCCAGGCGGCTTCCACCCCGTCCTGGCGCGCGAAGAGCAGCGTGTCGCCGAGCATCGCCTCGCCGAGCAGACGCTCGTAGGGATCGAGGTCGTCGCAGCTGGGTTGTTGCACGACCTTGAGCTCCGTCGGCTCCGACACCAACTCGTCGCCCGGACGCTTGATGCGCGCGCCGACGGCGATGATCATGTCCGGGCTAAGGCGGAAGCGGAAGTAGTTCGTGTCGCACGGCGACGTCTGCGCCATCGGAGGCCGCTTGAGCGTGACCAGCACCTCGGTGGCTGTCATGGGCAAACACTTGCCGACGCGGATGTAGAAAGGCACGCCATCCCAGCGCCACGAGTCGATGTAGAGTTGCAGAGCGGCGAAGGTCTCGACCGTCGAGTTGGGCGCGACGCCAACTTCGCTGCGATAGCCGGCGAACTGCCCGCGCACCACTTGCTCTGGCCGCAGCGGCCGCAGCGCGCGCAGCACCTTGACCTGTTCGTCGCGCGTGGATTCGTGGTAGCTCGCGGTCGGGGGCTCCATGGCCAAGAGGCTCACCACTTGCAGCATGTGGTTTTGCACGACGTCGCGGATCGCGCCGGCTTCTTCGTAAAAGGCGCCGCGGCCCTGCACGCCGAAGCTCTCGGCCATGGTGATCTGCACGCTGTCGATGTAGTGCCGGTTCCAGATCGGTTCGAGAAAGGTGTTCGCGAAACGAAAGATCGAAAGGTTCTGCACCGACCCTTTGCCGAGGTAGTGATCGATGCGAAAGATCGCGGACTCGTCGAACACGCTGTGCAGGGTAGCGTTGAGTTGCTGCGCGGATGCGAGGTCACGACCGAAGGGCTTCTCGAGCACGACGCGCGCGTTGTTCGAGCAGCCAGACTGGGCGAGATGCTCGACCACGACCGGAAACACGCTCGGTGGAATCGCCAGGTAGTGCAGCGGCCGCTTGGCGTCACCCAGCTCTTTGCGCAACGCGACATAGGTCGAAGCTTCGCGGTAGTCGCCGTCCACGTAGTGAAACAACGCTGCGAGCTTGGCAAACACTGCCTCGTCCACGCCTCCGTGCTTTTGCAGGCTGTCGTGAGCCCTTGCGCGGAGCTGTTCCAGGTTCCAGCCCGAGCGCCCCACTCCGATCACCGGTACGTCCAGGCGACCGCGTCGCGCCATCGCTTGCAGCGCGGGAAAGATCTTCTTGTAGGCGAGATCGCCGCTGGCGCCGAAGAACACCAGCGCATCCGAGCGTTGGGCTTGGCTGTTCATGCCTTCTTCTCCTGATGACCTCCGAAGTGCCAGCGCATCGCCGAGAGCACGCGGTCTTGAAACTCAGCTTGTCCACGCGAGGAGAAGCGCTCGAAAAGCGCCGCCGAGAGCACGTTGGCCGGTACGGCCTCGTCGATGGCCGCCTGCAGGGTCCAGCGTCCTTCGCCCGAATCCGACACGCGTCCGCTGAAGCGCTCCAGCGTCGGGTCGTTGGCGAGCGCTGTGGCGGTGAGATCGAGCAGCCAGGACGCCACCACGCTGCCGCGGCGCCAGACCTCCGTGATGTCTGCCAAGTCGAATTCGTATTGGTAGTATTGCGGGTCGCGTAGCGGCGTGGTTTCGGCGTCGGCCGCGTTGTTCGCGCGCTTGCCGAGATCGGCATGGCGCAAGATGTTGAGACCCTCGGCGTAGGCTGCCATCAGGCCATATTCGATACCGTTGTGGACCATCTTCACGAAGTGGCCAGCGCCGTTCGGTCCGCAGTGCAGGTAACCGCGCTCGGCGGTGCTATTGCTCTCTTCACGACCGACCGTGCGCGGCAGATCGCCTGGGCCGGGAGCGAGGCTCGCGAACAACGGATCGAGGTGTTGCACTACGGCAGGCTCGCCGCCGATCATCAGACAGTAACCGCGTTCCAACCCCCACACGCCGCCGCTGGTGCCGCAGTCGACGTAGTGCAGACCGGCCGCTGCGAGCTTGTGCGCGCGGTCGACGTCATCGCGGTAATACGAGTTGCCACCGTCGATCACGATGTCGCCCGCGTCGAGCAGAGGCAGCAGTGCGTTCAAGCTCGCGTCCACGACGGCAGCGGGGACCATCAACCAGACCGCGCGCGGGCGCGCAAGCTTGGCGGTGAAGTCCATGAGCGTGCTGGTGCCGACGGCGCCGTCCGCAACGAGCGCTTGTACGGCGGGTATCGAGACGTCGTGCACGACACACTGATGGCCGGCGCGCGTCAGCCGTCGTGTCATGTTGGCGCCCATGCGTCCGAGTCCGATCATGCCGAGTTGCATCGTGGCCTCCTAGGTGCGTGTCGCGTTCGTGTCGCGCGTTCGTGTCGTGGCGGTTCAGCTGATGGCGAGCAGCGCGCGCGCGTGTCGCGCGATCATGCGATCTTCGTCAGTCGCCAGCACTCGCACGACGCAGCGGCTCCCCGCCTGGCTGATGACGGCAGCATGGGCTTGGTTGGCTAGCGGGTCCAGCTCGATGCCGAGCTGGGCGAGACCGCTGCAAGCCGCCGCACGTACGGCCGCGGCATGCTCGCCGATGCCGCCCGTGAAGACCAACGTGTCGAGGCCGCCGAGCACCGCGCAGAACGCCCCGATCTGCTTGCGCAGCTGGTAGCAGAAGAGCTCGATCGCTTGGGCAGCGCGCGGATCGCTCTCGCGAGCTGCCAGCAAGGTCTGCATGTCCGAGCTCAGACCCGACACACCCAAGAGGCCGGCTTCGTGATCGACCAGCCGTTCGAGCGCGGCGGCGTCATAGCCGGCTGTGTTTAACAAGTGCAGCAGCACGCCAGGATCCAGATCGCCGCTGCGCGTGCCCATCATCAAGCCGCCGCTGGGCGAAAAGCCCATGGTGGTGTCGAGCGGCTGGCCGTCACGCACGGCGGCCATGCTGGCGCCGTTGCCCAAGTGGGCGATGATGGTGCAGCCCATGGCGGCGGGACCGAGCGCCTGCATTATGTACTCATAAGACAGACCGTGAAAGCCGTAGCGACGAATCCCAGCGTCCCAGAGCGCGCGCGGTAGCGGCAAGCGTTGCGCGAGCTCGGGCATGCGACCGTGGAACGCCGTGTCGAAGCATACAACTTGGGGCAGCTCGGGGAAGCGTCGTCCCACGGCTTCGAGGCCGGCGAGCTCTGCAGGCAGATGCAGTGGCGCGAACGCCACGAGCTCGCGCAGGACGGTGAGCAGCGCAGGCGTGACGAGCTCCGGCGCGGCATGATCGGGGCCGCCATGCACCAGCCTGTGTCCGATGGCCTGCGGCGTCGGCCATCGCTGCGTATCCAGCGCATCGAAGAGCGCGTGCACTGCGCTCGCATGATCCGGCACTGGGGTCGACGCCTCGGTCACGAGCTGCCTCGACGTATCGCGCAGCCACAGCCGGCCGTGTCCTGTGCCGATGCCCTCGATGGCGCCCGTGCCGAGCACGGACTCGCTCTGACCTATCGTCCAGAGCGCCAGCTTGAGTGAGGACGAGCCGGCGTTCAGGCAGAGCACACGCAGCGCGGAGCTCATGCTGCCGTCCAGATCCATTCGTTGACCTCCGGCAGGTCCACGAAATGCGCACGCACGTATTCGTGATGGCGCGCCAGCATGGTCTCACACAACGCTGCGAGCTTCGCGCCGCG
>JADGRG010000563.1 GCA_017881145.1 Sandaracinaceae bacterium
GAGCGAAGTCCTGCTGTCCGGTTGCCAAGATCCGCTTGCGCAGGCGCGCCCGCACCAGCTCGCGCTTGCCCTCGGTCAGACGAATGCCCGCCACCTGATAGAGGATGCTCGCAATGGACTCGAAGTCGGCCTGCGTAAGCGTGCGTGCGACGTCTTCGTTCGACATGGGAGCGGGCATGGTGTGCGCGGCGCTGGCTAGTGCGGGCTCAAAAGTCCTTGAGATTGGCTGCGTCTTTACCGTCGTCATCGAAGGGAATCAGCCACTTGGGATCGACTCGCCCCCGCCCGTTGCCGTTGGCAGGGCCGCGCGAAAAATCGGTGCCAGTGCTGCGCGCTGCGCTTTTCGGTTCGACTGCGCGTGCCGCCGCTAGCTGCGGACGGCCACCACCCGCGTAAGCGCCGCCGCGTCCGCCACCTCTGCCACGGGCGCTGGCGTTCGCATCGGTAACGCGGAACTCGGCGACCATTTCGCGCAGGCTCGAGGCCTGTCCGCTCAGCTCCTGGGCGGCACTGGCAGCTTCTTCGGTGGTGGCTGCGTTCTGCTGCGTGGAGCGCGACATCTCCTCGACCGCACCGTTGATCTGGGTGACGCCAGCCGACTGCTGATCGGAAGCGGCGGAGATCTCGGCCATCACGTCCACGACCTTCTCGATGCTGCTGTTGATCTCCCGGAAGTTCTGCATGACCTCGCGGTTCAACGCGACGCCGTCTTCGGCACGGTGCACCGAATCCTCGATCATCTGCGAGGTGGTGCGCGCAGCTTCGGCGCTGCGCATGGCGAGGTTGCGAACTTCCTCGGCCACCACCGCGAAGCCCTTGCCGGCGTCTCCGGCGCGTGCGGCTTCGACCGCGGCATTGAGCGCGAGCAGGTTGGTCTGGAAAGCGATCTCGTCGATGGTCTTGACGATCTTGGCGGTGTGGTCGGCCGAGGTCTTGATCTCCGAGATCGCGGTCGAGAGCCGCTGCATCGACTGCACGCCGCTGTCGGCGCCGCTGCGCGTGGCTTCGGCGAGCTCACGGGCTTCCTGCGACTTGCCTGCGTTCTGACGGCTCATGGCTGCCATCTCCTGCAAGGAGCTGGTGATCTCCTGGAGGGCACCCGCACGATCGGAGGCCGATTCGGCGAGCGTCTGGGAGCTGGTGGTGATCTCACCCGCGGCAGTGGCCACCTGATCGGCAGAGCTAGTTACTTGGGAGAGCGTCTGTTCCAGGTTCTGCAACGCAGTGTTGAGGGCTTCTTCCATGCGCGCGTATTGGCCGCGGTAGTCGCCGGTCATGCGCACGGAGAGATCGCGATCCGCGACCAGGCCGAGTGTCTCGACGGCCTCGGCCATCGGGCGTTCGACGGCCTCGAGCATGGCGTTGGTGCCGTTGATCAGGTCCTTGTAGACGCCCGCATAGGATGAGGAGTCGGCGCGGTGTACCAGCTCGCCAGCTTGGGCCGAGCCGATCAGCTCGTGCACGTCGCGCAAGAGGGAGCGCAGCGTGGCGTTGGCGAGCTGGAAATTGCGGGCGAGCGCATCTTTGTCGGAGCGAGGCTGCACGTCGACCGAGAGGTCGCCCTTGGACAAGCTTTCCATGGCCTGGGCCAGGCCGCGCACGTAGGCGATGATGGAGCGCAGCGAAGTCGCCAGGGTGCCCATCTCATCGCGGCTCTCGTAGTGCACGATGCTGTCGAAGTCGCCAGCGGCGATGTGCTTCGCCGCGGTGGTCATCTCCACCAGCGGTCTCGTGAACCTGCGCTCGATTAGGAAGCCAAAGAGGATGACGGCGATCAGTGCGCCGAAGGTTGCGGCCACCAGGATGTATCGCACGACGTTGGTGCTTGCGACGGCGTCGGCATAGGGCAGTCGGATCAAGAGAGACCAGTTCATGCCGGAGAAGCCGAGGGCTCCGCGGTTGTGGGCATAGCCGCTCAGCATCTTGATCTGCTTGCGCGCGTGGATCGAGACGCTGGAGCCGCGTTCGCCGTGCACGGCGGCCTGCGCTGCAGTCACGCCGGCCTCTGCGAGGTTTAGCTTGAGCAGCACATCCATGTCGTGGTGCACCTCCTCGCTGCCGCGCGTGGAGGGATCGTAGTCGACCAGCACCCGGCCTTGCCCGTCGATCAGGGTCATCTCGACGCCAGGTTGACCGGTGCGCTTCATCTCTTGGTAGGCGCCGCGAATGATCTCGTCGACGGCAGAGAAGCGGATGCGGTTGGTCCAATAGCCCAGGACCTTTCCGCTGGCGTCTTGCAGCGGTGCCGAGAAGCCGAGGCAGAGACCGTCGTCGTTCGGGTAGGCGGTCTTCACGTCCGGGTCGACGTGGGCATCCTCGACGTAGGTTCCCGACAACGTATCGTTGCCGGCGGTGGCGTGGGGCTGTTTGGGCATGGACTGGCCGCGCGCCAGCGCCTTGAACCACTCGGCCTCGCGGTAGCTGCGCGCATAGAGCCGCGCGGTGTCGAGCGGTTTGCCCTGGGCGTCGCGCGAGTTCACGGCGATGACTTTGCCGTCGGTGTCGACCAGGATGGTGAGCTGGTAGACGCCGTAGAGCGCGACATAGCGGTTCATCGCGTGGACGATGGGGTTGTCGTCTTCGCTGGGCTTATACCAGTGCGCGTGATCGATGCTTACCACGCTCGCAGCGAAGGCCTGGGCGTCGCCATAGCGGTCCCTGAGGCTGCGGTCGATACGGTCGGTCACGGTCTCGGCCAGCGCCGCGAAGTGCTCGCCGACCAGGGCATCACTGGCGTCGAGGCCGTGAAGCGCGGTCAGGCCGACTCCCGCCATCGGCACAAAGCCGCAGAAGAGGATCGTGATGATGGTCTTGGCGGTAAGGTTGAGCGCTGCGAATCGTTTGAACATAACATCCTCGCGTTACTAAGCGGTTTCTGGGCCGGCGGTTGGAGCCTGCATCAGGCCCGTGCTGTCCAGGACCCGGTCGATGTCCAAGAGCAGCTTCACCTGGCCGTTGTGCTTGCCGATGCCGAGCAGACAGCTGGTATCGACGTGCGCACCGAACTCGGGCGCGTGTTCGATTTCCGTGCTCTTGATGTCGAGCACTTCCTTGACGCGATCGACGACCACACCCATCTCCATGGTGTGCCTGCGCACCACCACGATGCAGGTCTCGTTGGACGCAGCCAGCGTTTCCATGCCCAGCTTGGCGCGCAGGTCGACGACGGGAATGATCTTGCCGCGCAGATTGATGATGCCGCGGATGAAGTGTGGCGTGTTGGGCACCATGGTGATCGGCAAGAGACCGATGATCTCTTGGACCTTCAGGATCTCGATTCCGTATTCCTCTGCGCCGAGATGGAACGTCAGGTACTTGCCGGAGCGTGCGTCCGGCGTGGCGGGGGAATTCGGTTCGCGCGTGGACATCTAGGCAGCCCTTTCTGGCGTGGCGAAGAACGTGTCGCCGGTGCTTCCGGAAGGCGAGGAACGCGCCATCCGCGTGATGCCGCTCGGATCCAGAATCAGACCGACGCGACCGTCGCGCAGAATCGCTCCCCCAGAAACTCCTTCGATATCGCGCAAGCCGCCGCCCAGCGCCTTTACAACCACCTGTTGTTGGCCCAGGAGCTCGTCCACTAGCATGGCGCAAGCTTCCGAGCCTTCGCCGATCACGATCAGCAGGCCCCGCAACGGGTCTTCGACGGCTGCAGGCACTGCGAACGCGCGGTGCAGGCGGAAGATGGGTAACGAGCGATCGCGGAAGAGCACCATCTCGCCCGCACCGAGCACGCGGCTGAGCGCAGTGTCTTTGGGCCTGAAGGTGGTGGTGATGGCGAGCGTTGGAATGATGAAACGCTCGGCGCCGACCCGCACCAGCATGCCGTCGGTGATGGCGAGTGTCACCGGCAGGCGGATCGAAAACACCGTGCCTTTGCCCTGTTCGGAGCGGATGGCGATGCGGCCGTCGAGCTTGGCGATGCCGCGCTGCACCACGTCCATGCCGACGCCTCGACCGGAAAGGTCGGTCACCACCTCGGCGGTCGAGAACCCTGGCTTGAAGATCAGCGCGTAAGCATCGCTGTCGCTGATCTGTTCGTCGCGCGAGATCAGGCCACGCTCGATGGCCTTGGCTACGATCTTCTCGCGATTGAGGCCGCGGCCATCGTCGTGCAGCTCGACCATTACGTGTCCGCCGCGGTGCGTTGCCAAGAGGCGAATCGTGCCGCGCTCGGGCTTGCCGGCTCTGCGTCGTTCGTCGGGCGGTTCGATGCCGTGGTCGCAAGCGTTGCGGATCATGTGAACCAGTGGTTCGGCGAGCACATCGACCAGATTGCGGTCGAGCTCGGTGTCTTCGCCGTCGGTCACTAGTTCGAGGAGCTTGTTGGTCTTGAGCGCGACGTCGCGCGCGATGCGCTCCATCTTCTTGAAGGTCGCGCGCAGCGGCACCATGCGCAGCGAGGTGGCGAGATCTTGCAGCTCGCGCACGATCTTGCCGGCATGAGCAATCTTGCGTTGCAGCTCGATGCGCTGCGGTCCAGCCAGCGTATCGTCCTGCGCCACCATGGACTGGGCGATCACCAGCTCGCCGACGGCGTCGAGCAGGCCGTCCAGGCGGTCGGTACGCACACGCACGAAGATATCGGCTTGCTTCTCGCCACCTTCGCGCGCGGGGCCGGCCGCTGCAGCAGGCTCCGCGTGCTCCGCGTGCGCTGCCTGCGCTGCGGCCGGCAGGGAGACCTTGGCAGCGCTGGGCAGAGGCGCGCGTTCGGCGGCGCCGGCGCCGATGCCGTGTGCTTCGGGTTCGGCCAGGCACGCCAGTAGCTCGGCGTGGTCGGCCGGGATGCGTAGCGAGCCTTGACCCGCATGGGTGCGCTGCAGCTGCTCACAGAGATTGCGCAGACCGTCGAGCGCGCGCAGCGCAAGGTTGGCATAGCCGCCGGTGCAGAGGATCTCCCTGTCGCGTGCACGCGAGAGCAGTGACTCGGCAGAGTGAGCGAGGCGGGTGACAGGCGTGAGGTCGAGGAAGCCCGAAACGCCTTTGATGGTGTGGAAGGCGCGGAAGACCGTGTCGATTGCGTCGCGCTCTTCGGGATGAGTCTCGAGCGTGAGCAAGGACTGCTCGGCCTTGGCAAGATGGTCGCGCGCTTCATCCAGAAATTCGTTCAGCAGCTCCACCTCGGCGGTGACATTGAACACAGTGGACGCGGCGGCAGTCGCGGCTGCAGCGGATGGCTGCGGCCCTGGCAGGCTGGCAGCGGCCGGTGCGGCAGCCGCCGCCGTTGGCTGCGGCCCTGGCAGGCTGGCAGCGGCCGGTGCGGCAGCCGCCGCCGTTGGCTGCGGGGCGGGCTGGAATTGCTCTGGGATGTTGCTGGGCGTGCACTGTCCATCCGCTGCGGCGGCTACCAGGCGTGCGGCGGCCGCGAGCGCCTCGCTGGGATCTCCAGTCTGGCCGAGAATCACGGCTTCGACGCGGTCCGCCGCCTCCATCACCAGGCGCGCAAGCAGCAGCGGCGCGGCCGAGCCATCCGGGTTCTTTTCGGCGCGTCCGAGCAAAGCCTCCCAGAGCGCGTTGAGGTCGGCCGCGTCGCGCGCTTCACTCGGATCGAGCTGGATGAGCAGTGAGGCCAGCTGCGCGAGATCAGCGGTGCTGTAGTCAGGTAGGCGCGGTCGTTCGGTGCCGGGTACACCTGTGTGCTCGGCGGGGCGAGGCTTCTTGCTCATTGCAGGTCCCTGCGGTCGTGTTTCACGGCTGCATGTTCTTTGTCGGCAGCTCCCCGTCCGGACTTGATGACGCGCATGGCCTATAGCGACAGACGCCCACAAGATCATGAGCGCTACTGCCACCTGCGTCACCGAAGTACGGCGATGTGATCTCACGGGTCGAGAGCCAGCCATCGCAGAGCGCATGTGTTAGCGTGAAGATGAAGATCGAGATGACATCCGAGGCCAACCGGACCGCGACGCGCCTGCACACGACGCTCTACCAACGTGCGGAGGCTTCGTGGTCCGGTGGCGAAACCAGGAGCTGGGGGGTCGGACGATGATGAAGCGCGGTGCGCGAGCTTGGTCGAGTCGGTCAGGGGCCCGCTGCGGCGTGGTGGCTCGGACGTGGGTCGGTTTGGCTAGCGCTCTCTTGGCACTTTCGTGTGCCGGTCGCGGTGGGGTTGCACCGGGTGGCGCGAGCGCCAAGAGTCGCAGCGTGAACCAAGTGGCGCTCGCGGCAGAGGCCTGGCCCGATGTGACCCTCTTCCAGTCGCGTGGCGGCTGGACCGGCGCCGACAGCGCCTATTCGATCGACCTGGGGAGGCGCCGCGTGCTCTGGCTTTTCGCCGACACTTTCGTCGACCCGGCGGCCGACGGAGTGCGGCAGAACGGCAAGAACTTCTTCATCCGCAACAGCTGCGCGATTCAGACCGGCCCCGACGACGCCAGCGCGTACGACCCGAGCAAGGCGTCGATGAGCTTCTTCTGGGGGCATATGCCAGGCGGCGTGCCGAGCTCGTTCTTCCACGACGTAGACAGCGCGCAGCGTTGGGTGTGGCCGCTGCATGGCGCACGCTTGCCCGATGGCAAGCTGCTGCTCTTCCGCATGCAGGTGGAGGCGAGTCGCGCAGCGTTTGGCTTTTCGGTGTTGGGCTGGGACGCAATGGCGATCGATGATCCGGACCAGCCGCCTAGTCAATGGGTGCCGCGCCTGGTCCAGCCGCTGATGGCGGCACAGCACAAGATCGTGGGCTCCAGCACGCTGATCTGGGACGGTTATCTCTACGCCTACACGGTGCAGAACGCAGCCAACGATCACTCGGTCTATCTGGCGCGCTGGTCGCTCTCGAGTCTGCGTGGTCTAGAACACGGTTCGCTTTCGGATCCCGAGTGGTTTTGCGGCGCTGGTGGTTTTCGCAAGGAGAGCCAGGGCGCTACGCCTGCGCCGCTCTTCGCCGACGGGCAGGTGGAGCTGAGTGTGCACTACGACGCACGCTTGCAGCGCTTCGTGGAGTTTCAGATGAACGGGCTCTTGCTGAACGACCCGAAGACCGCGCTCGGCGTGCGTTGGGCAGACCAACCGGAAGGCCCCTGGACGAAGCTCGAAACCTTCTACAGGCCGCCGGAGAGTGCGCTGCCGAACGTGGCCGATCTGGTTGCGTACGCAGCCAAAGCGCATCCGGAGCAGCGTGGAGTCTCGGTCGTGCTGACCTACGTGGTCAACGACCTCAAGCACATGACGCCCTCGGACCTGCTCTACTACCCACGCGCGGTGCGGGTGCGCTTCGATGGTGCTGGCGAAGAGCGCTGAGGCCGGCATCGGGAGCGTGAGGGACCCACGGCATCCAAACGATCAGCTGAGGTTGCGCGCGCCAGGGTGTAAGCTGCTCCTTGCATGAGCGCAGCATGGACCGCGGCCCAGGAAAGCTTTCCGAGCGAGCTCGAGGTGGTGATCGACGTCCCGCGCTTTGGGTTCGTGAAGCGCGACGACCATGGTCACATCGACTTCGTCTCGCCGCTGCCCTGCCCCTTCAACTACGGCAGCGTGCCCGGCAGCCGCTCCGGTGACGGAGACCGCGAAGATGCCGTGGTGCTCGGCCAGGCGCTGCCTCGCGGGACGCGCTTGCGAGTGCCGGTCGTCGCGCGGGTGAGCTTCATCGACGCGGGCGTCGCCGACCCCAAGTGGATCTGCTCGGCGCAGCCGCTGACGGCGGCGGAGCGAGCCTCGGTGGTGGGTTTCTTCGTGCTTTACGCCAGGCTCAAGCGGGTTCTGAACGTTCTGCGCGGCAAGAGCGCGCTGACGCGTTACGCAGGCATCGTCGTGCGCTGAGCTAGACCAAGCGCAAGAGCGCCGCGATCGCCGGTAGAGTCAGGAGCGAGAGCAGGATGCCGTAGCCCACCAGTGCCGCGGTCAGCTCGGGCGCGAAGCCGGCCAAGATCGCCATCGCGCCGGCGGTGATCATGGGCGGCATGGCAGCTTCCAGCACTGCGACGCGCGCGGGCAACACCGGCGTGCCAAGCGCGCGTACCAGGATGAAGGCCAGCGCGGGCAGGAGCAGCATCTTTGCGCACAAGCCGAAAGCGAGCGCAGCGCGCTCCTTGGGCGGACGCAGCTTCAGCTTCAGGCCAACCGCAAACATCGCCAGTGGAACCAGGGTGTCGCCGATCCGGGTCAAGAGCGCCTGCACGGGTGCGGGTGGCGTGATGCCGAAGAGCGCGAGGCCCAGAGCGAAAAGTAGCGAGAGAAAAGGGGGAAATTTGAGCACGCGCGCCGCGATGATCCGTGCCGTTGGCTTTTCGCCTCCGGAGAAACGCGCCAATACGAAGAGACCGTAGGTCGACACGATCAGGAACGAGCCCAGCTGATCGTAGAGCAGGGCGAGCCGCACGGACGCCGGCCCCAAGAGCGCGGTGAGCATGGGAAAGCCCAGAAACGAAGTGTTTCCGAGCGGCACGCAGAGCAAGAGCGAAGCCAGCACTTCGCGTGAGAACCGGAGCCGTCGTGCCGCAGCCCAGACCAGCAGCAGCGACGCGCCGAGCATCA
>JADGRG010000564.1 GCA_017881145.1 Sandaracinaceae bacterium
AAATCGTTCTTGCGGATCCACTTATCGACACTCTCCCTTCTGTACCTGGAGAACATGCGCGACATGGAACGCTTGGCGCACTTGTCGGATGACGAGCGCTGCTGACTCCCAGTGCGATGCCGTCGCGTCGGCCTTCCAGGCCTTGTTTTTCGGTGTTCATATGAGTTCTCCCTGGTTGTTTTCGGTCGGTGCACGCGCGGTGCATGAGTCACTTACACCGCAAACGATCGAAAGCCGCGCTGGTCCCGCTTTGGTTCCCCGGCTGGGCGGAAAACGCTGAAACCACGGCCGTATCGGAGCATGCGGGCCTTCTAAGCCAAGCGCGATCAAAGGCTCGGTGGGTTTATGAAACTAGTAATTACTAGTAATCATCCAATTCTATCTTAGTCCCACACGGTCAGGCGGCGGCGCGGACCAACTGATCCATCACGCGCGCCAGACCCCGCTTGAGCGGCGCTGGTAGTGGGACGCCGCCGATGGCGGTTACGGCGTGTGTTCTACCTGCTCTTACAAGAAGACGCCGACTTCACGATTTGCACTGCGCGGCGGGACGGAAGCGGCGCGGACCAGCCCGTCAAGCACGCGGTCCAACTCCCGAAGAAGCAGCGCCGGGATCTTGTGGCCGCCAACAACGCTTACCTCGCGATTAGTTCGTGGGTTCTGAGCGATTCATTTCTTCCAGTGCGAGGGCTTGCACCGCAAGATCCATGGTGAGCAGCCGGTTTTCGACCGCAGACGCAAGCAGCCCGCGAAACAGTGGCTGATGTTCGCCTGGACCGTCTGGGTGCTCGATTTCTGCAATGGCAGCCTTCAGGTCACCGTGCAGCGAGGCACGGCGCGTTAGGAAATACGCGCGCGTCGGCTCAAGACCTAGCACGAACAGCAGCACATCCACCTTACGGCGCTCCGCGTACTGGACTAGCTCGTCGTAGGTTAGGCCATGCGACATTTGAGGTCCGTCGCCGAGCATCAGGACCAGAGCCGTGGAGTGCCTGGCCTTCCACTCTAGAAGCGCTCGCGGGTCATCCCCCTTGATCTCTCCTTCTTCAAAGAACCCGAGGGTCACGATCGTCATTTCGTGGTTGTCCTCGGTGGCCTTCTGGTGACGCCGCTGTGCCGCAAGGGCTCTTCGATCCTTCCGGTTCATGAGCGCCTCCTCGTTCCCGCGGTCTCCATGTGATCGCCGACGTGTGTAATCACGATCTCGCGGGCGCGCGGAGCAACCACATAGTGGACGCGAAGAAGCTTGGGCGGCCGGTTGCCGTATTTGACATGACCGCACGCGAAGTGGATGCGATTTGCGATGCGAACCGCGCGCGTCCTTAGGAGCGCCCAGTCCTGCTTCGTACCGCTGCTCTCGGTCAGAGCCAGTTCGAAGCCAGTGCGATCATGAAACTCCTTCTGAATGTCTGTGTGTTGTTCGTAAAGATCGAAGAGCGTGAGCGCCATAGCGCGAAGCACACGCCACGCGATCTTGGGATCTTGAAACTTTGAACGCTTCGCAGAATCGAATGCCTGGTCGGAGACGGTGATGCGGTCGCGGTAGTACCGCGATGCAAGCTCCAGCGCGTCCACGAGGTTGGTCGGCAGCTCTTTGATGTCGACGCGATTCGCCTCGAGGATTTCGAGGCGCTGAGCCACGGAGGTCGACATATCCTCGGCCTGCCAGAGTTCTGGCCACGGCCCCCGCAGCACAAGCTCTGGCAGCTGCTCGCGAAGCGCGGTGGACAGCTTGGTATTGTCGTCCTCCACTGCGGCGATGTACTCGGCATCGTCGAGTTGCGTGCGCAGGGTTTCCATAGCCTCCACAATACGTCGGTCGCCCTTCCTGATGCGCGCTGCCATACCGCGGCGCGTGCTCCTGTTGAGGAAGCTCATGGCTGACCCCCGGCTTGGATGTACCGACGGAGAAGCTCGACCGCCCACGCGACAACCGTGGCGTTTGTGGCTCGCTGAGAGAATGCCGTGTGTCTGATGAATTCGTGAGTCGCGGCCGGAACTCGAACATGCAGCAGACGCGGTGGGGATTCGGTGGACGACGCGCTTAGTAACAGGTCGGGTAGTTCCATCATTCGCTCCATGCGCCGCTTGGAAAGCTGCGGCTGATACAGTGGAGGACGTATAAGTGGATTATCGATCGCAAGAGCGTTTACGAATCCTTGAAAACCTGCGGCGTCTTGAACGCATGGCGCACTTGCCCGATGGTGATCGTTACGGACTCCCATTGCGGTGCCGTCGAGTCGGCCTTCCAGTACTTGTTTTTCGGTGTTCATATGAGTTCTCCAGGGTCGTTTGCGGGCGGTGCACGCGGTGCATGAGTCGCTTACACCGTTACACTCGAAAGCCGCGTTGGTCTCGATACGGTTCCTGGGCTGATCTGCAAGGTCGCGAAAACACCGTGGAATCACTGCGCGGAGGTCTGCCATGCCATCAGACCAATGCTCCGAAAACTAGTAGTCTTAGTAGTCGAGGCATTTAACCTTGATCCAATTGGCGCCCCGGGCAGTCAGCGCGCCCCAACTGCTCCAACACGCGCGGTCCAGCTCTCCGCTTGAGCACCGCGGTATCGGGAAGCCGCCGACCAGGGTCACGTTGCGGTTGGCGTCACACGACGGTGCCGACTCCGTGGACCTCGCACGCCGTGATCACGGAGAGCGTGCGGCCGTCAGGGAGATCGCGCAGGCGGCATTCGATGTTGCCCACGTAGGCCCCGTCAGGGAGATCTGGCGCAACGCACCACGCCGTCGTGAGCAAGTAGGGGTGTTGCGCGCGCAGGTACCGCTGACCAGCGGCCACGGTGCGCACCTGGAGATAGGCGTCGTAGAGACCGTTGACACAGTGCGGAACAGACTTGTCGAGTACACGCTGGTACAGCGCGACTTCCTCCGTTGAGAGCGGTACCTCAGGGGCATAGACCACTTCTACGATCTCACCGTTGAGCACCTTGACCGTGGCGATGTCGCTGTCTTGACGCGGACCAAACTTGCCTGGGCCAACCGCCAGGCCGGCAGGCGTGTCGGCGAAGCAAAAGCCATCGCGCTGCGACACGCGGCTGTCGGCGTAGATGCCGTCGGCGGCGAAGGTCCAGCGTGCGTACCAACGGCGGACATCGGCGTAATCGGCGGGGTTGGGCTGCGGGTTCTTTTCGAGCAGCGCGTGCGGGTTCTTTGTCGCTGCGGGTTCTTGCGGGTTCTGCGGAGTCTGTTTTGAGCCCCAGTCAATTACCTGTGCGCCGTGATCACCGTGGACGGTACGAGACCGAGACTCGGAACTAAGATCCTCACACGTGGAGCTGCTAGAAAGAGAACCCGCAAGATACCGCAAACGCTCCAATGCATTGGAATCACAGGTAGTTTCTTGCGGGTTCTTTTCCAAAACCGAAGAACCCGCAAGATACCGCAGAACCCGCAAATCTTTGTCGGCGACCTGATCGGCGTCGCACGGATGGGTGTGAGTCTCGGCCTTGAGCGCCGCGGCTTCTGAACGCTCCAAAAAAGAACCCGCAAGAACCCGCAGCTCCGGAGCGGCAACATCTGCGACCCGCCAACGCGCGGTCTTGTCGTGCCCGTCGATATCGGCGACGAAGCAGCGCCCACCAGCATTGCGTTGCCGGAAGTGACCGAGGCGAGACCCAAGCGACCGCGCTGACGGTAAGCGACCGTCGCGTCCGAACAGCTCTACAAGGACATCGCGCAGCTGCTGATACTCGTGCGGCATGAAGTCGTCGGGATCGCCCGAGTAAGCGGGCTTCGCCCTGCGCCGATCCTCCGCCTCGATCACCCGTAGCACTTCGGCGGCCGAGTGCGCCGTCTCGTTGAAGCTCTTGGTCCAAGCGTCGAGCAACGCACCGAGCCGCGTTTCATCAGAGCCCGCAGCCGCCTCGATTCCCTCCCGAGTCTTGCATGGATCTTCCAGCCCGAGCCACACCACCGCGCTTGCGACCGTGCGCGCCCACCCCTCGAACGAGCCAAGTCGCACGCCCGGTTGCTCGGGACACCCTGCCACGAAGTAGGCGCGCAGGATGGTCAGTGCCGCTCGCACCAACCGCGGTCGCTCTTGCTTGACCCAGCCGAGTAGGTCGGGATGCTTGAAACCAGTTCGTTCCTCAGGGCGCTCCTCGGGTGATAACAGCCTGATGTGCACAACGCGACGTCCCATGTCGCCGCCTACCTCGACGTTGTTACCGGTGGCGAACCACACGACGTCGAGGGGGACGTCTACCGTCTCACTCTTGCCAAGTACGCGACCGCGCCAATGCCTAGTCGTGAGCACAGCTTCCCAAACCGCGCCGCCGAAGAATCCGCGCAGGTTGTCGACCAAGCACGACGTGGTTCCAGCGATGGCGAGACTCGTGATGCGCTTCTCTAGCTCCTCGTCCTTGGTGACGTGAGCCATCTTCGAGAACGGCTTCCCCGTTGCGATCACACCGTCGGCGTCGCAAAGCAAGCCCTTACCAGCCCCACGCATGTTGCCGTCTACGATGAACATCGGCGCGGGGCCGTTGATCGCGTGCATCGCGAACAGCGTCAGGGTGCTACTCAGCCAGGCCGCCTTGTGAGCAGGAAGCTCGAACGGGAAGTCGCACACCACGTCGAGCAGTTCGGCCGAGGCGGCCAGTGCGTCGTCGCGCGTTGGATTCTCGGCGATCACTCCGAAATCGAAGCCAGGAAGGTAAAGCAATCCTGTCGCGGCGTCGTATCCGGGCGTCGAGAGAACGGTCCCGTCGGGCCTCAGCACCGGCGTCTCGATGATGCCGCGCAACGGGCGAACCCCAGGCCAGCTGCGCCGCTCAAAGACTGCTTTCACCGACCAGAGCGGGGGATGTGCTGGGGACAACCCGTCTTTGGTGACAGCAAGCCACCGCGCGGAGGAGGCGAGCTTCTCCCGCAACGTGGGCTCCGCGAGAAGCGCGATCTGCGACGCAGCCGTCGCATCATCCTTCAGCACGCGCACGAGCCTCATCCCGCGCTCGTAAATACAGGGGTCGTGCGCCGCCAGCGCCACAATGGCGGCATCGTTCACCACCTCTTGCTCACTGGAGACGATGATCTGCGGACGCTCATCAAGGTCAGCCGCGCCACTGTCGGGTACCGCCGCTACCGCTCGCAGCCTCCTGCCCCCGTCGAGCGTCACCACGTTCAGCTCGCGCGCGAACCACTCCACCACACGCGCAACAACACCACGACTCCCTTTGATCTGATCGACCTCGAACGCCACTTTGGCCACGAGGTCCACTGGCGTCCAGAAGCGAGCGCCACACGTTGCATGCAAACACTTGAGGCCGTTGCCCTCCTCGAGGAACGCTACGTCGCTTCCGGCGTTCGCCGCGCCGCATCCAGGGCAGGTTGGGCTCTCGCTGTCGATCCCTAGCCGCGCCGCCACTTCACGAACGGGGACCTCGTTCAACCGAGTGAGAGCTGAGTCGCCACCCGGCGCGGCACTCGGCATACTCGCGCGCGCTCGACTGCTAGACTTGGTGGCGCCAGTGCTCTTCGCGCCGTTGCTCACGGCAGGCACCAACCCATCATGAAGCTGTCGCAGCTGATCTAGGCTCAAGCGCTGAACGTCCTCGTGGCAGGCGAAGAATGTCCGGCGGTGGCGCCGCTCTTCTCCGTTCTCGCCCTTGCGCTTCATGGTTCCGAACGCCGGGCTGAGCCGCTTAGCATCGCTCACCGTGGTATCGATCTTCACCGCGTCATCTGAGTACCTGGCGTCGAACGCGCCCAGGATCTCCGCGATGAGCCGCGCCACCTCGTCTGAGTTTGGCAGGTCCGCCAGCGCGACATGAGCGTGTCCGCCGTTACCGCTCATCCCGAGCCCGAGTGCTCCGTCGGATCCAAGAAGGCGCGCAAGCTCACGATGGATCTCCACCGCGCGTCGAAACGCCAGGTCCCGCTCCGGCTGAGTTGCAGAGATGCCGGCTGGGCGCTCAGCGTCGCAGTCAACAAAGAATGCGCGGCGCGCGCTGATGTCGTGGTCCTTGGTCCCCGCGCCCTTGATCTGCTGGTGCCACTCGTCGGCCGACGCACGAGCGATGATCCGTGGGTCGATCGCATTTGGAATTACGAACGTGCCAGTGGAGTTGAAGCCATCGTCCGCGAGTCGGACCAATCGGACGGCAGCATCGACCGAGCGCACAAAAGCAAACCCTTGCCCGTGAACCGGAGCAATCGGACTCTTGGCGTCGAGCACCTGCAGCTCTAGAGGATTCCCGTCGCGATATCCGAGGAACCGTAGGTAACGCCGAAAGTTTGGTTCGAGGTCTTCCCGCGCCGCGCACAGGAGATGTTCTCTTGAGAGCCCGGTATTGATTGCGATTTCGACGGGCGCGGTTGCGCTATCTGGTGTATCTATTGATGTAGCTGACATCTGCAGTCTCCTATGAAGCCTCGCCCGCTCACCCTCCCAGGTAGAACGCGGTCGAGGCTTCTTCTATGGCGCGCCGCGCCGCCTCCGTTGATCTGATCTGGTCGTCGCGCGTACTACGGCGCAGACGTCGGCTCTGCGTGGCTCACGTCGGTTGCAGCCACAGCCTTGGCGCACCCGGCATTCGCGCGCGCAACCTTCTCCCGACAGACCGCCTCCTCGGCCGCTTCAGCAGCCGCCGCCTTGAGCGCATTGGCTTTGGCGCGCTCGGTCTTGATGCGCCGGAAATGACGATCTTGGTCCGCTGGCGCGAGTGATTTGTAGGCGAGGTAGACCGCTTCGAGCGCCGCTGCTGATTCCGTCCGGTTGGGAGCGGCTACGAGACCGGAGCTGACCGGCGCATCCTTAACAGGTCCCTTCTCGCGATCGCCTTGCACCTCGCGGACTGCCGCCCTCGCAGGGCAACCCTCTGCGAGCTTGGCCGCGATCGCCTTCTGGTCTTCCACCGGTGTCTCCACGAGCTTTGCCGCCGCGGCGACGGTAATCAGCCCATGGTCAACCGCCGCGACCAACTCAGGAACAGCGCGCTGTTGAACCAGACGCGCACGCTGGACCTGGGTGCGGCCGACGTGCATGAGGTCGGCGGCGTCGCTTTGCGATACATCGGAGGATGCATCACGTGATGCATGCTGGTTCGCGCCCTTGGGGAGCTGTGCCAACCGCGCACCGACCATCGCTCGCCGCGAAGTGTCCATGTGACGGCGCACTTCATTGGCCGCGAG
>JADGRG010000049.1 GCA_017881145.1 Sandaracinaceae bacterium
GGCGTCTGAGGCTGGGCGACCATGTGGCGCAAGAGCTGGTCGGAAAGTGGAATTGCGAGCGTGCGCACGATGAGCGCAAAGGTGGCGGTAACGTTGAGCCGAAGCCGTTCTCGGATGGTCATGGCGTGGGTCTTAGGTAGCTTCGATGTGCGGCCGTTGTCGGTCGGTTCTGCTCCGGAGGGTGGCACCACCCCGGTTGGGACAGAGTCAGCGACGATTTTGGTCGCCCGAGGTGACCTGATTGCTTCGTGATTCGGTGAGCGTGCCGCCCGCAGATCGTGCGCCGCGGCGAGGCCGAGGAGGCACGCCCAGGCCAACGCGACGATGGGCCAAACGGGCGAGCCGACGCGGCTCTGTTGGCCCTGGGCGGCGGGGCGCCGGGCATCGAGCGCAGCTTCGGTCGCGAGGGGGTAGGTGTAAGGAGGTTTCATGTCGTGCTCCCGTGCTTACAACTGAGAGAGTGGGTGGGGCATCGGTTGTGACCGAGAAGCTCGTGACGCAAGGGTTGTGACCCAACCCGAGAGCACCCTGCGTGCTGACGCAGGGCCCGGCTGCGAGCAGGCGCAGAGGTGAGGCGCGCGCGCTGTGCTGCATCGATCGAGAAGGTCGTTGCGCAATCTGCGCGCGTGCGTTCGTGAGGCGCAGGAGCGGCCCCTCGACGCGCAGCTTCGGGCCGAGGTCGAAGCCCTGCTCGATCGCACCCGAGCGTTCGTCGGGCGCTTCCGCGTCGTGGCGGAACCTGCGGACGCGAGCTTGTCGGCCAATGATCGGCCAGCGACGCGCGAAGCCGATGGCTCTCTCTTGCTCGGCCTCGGCGAGCACGTGTCATGCGCGTGTCGCACGGGATATGCCACCGTCCAGGGCATCCTGGGCGTGGCTGGCCGCGAGGACACCACTGTCGAATTGAAGCTCCAGGCGGGGAGCGCCCGGTCGTGGTTGCTGCGACCGCCGTGCAGAGGCTCGCGCCGCTCAGGAAGGATGAACGGGGTCGCGTGGGCCGGGTCGAGTTTACAGCTCGTAGGAACTTTGAAAGGGGTATGTATGCTCACCCTCCCTACCCTTCTTCCGCCCGGCAGAGGGGTGGCACAGACCCGCATGCCGGGTGGTGTGGCAGGGGTCCCGGAGATCCTCGGGGCCCCTATGCCGATTACCGTCGCAGGCACAGGCGCGTTACCGAGCGAGCGACGCGGTGAGGACTGGCTCGTGAGCGGCAGCCGCCAGCGGCACGACCGGAAGCTGTGCCACCACCGCGTGCAACAGCCGGTCGGAGAGCGGGATCGCGAGGCTCATCGCGACGAGCGCGAAGGTTGCGACGACGTTGGCGAGCACTTGTTGGCGAGTCTGCATGGGGTCGGTCTCCTGTGGCGCGCCCGCGGGCTGCGTGCGCTGTGTTCTGCTGGGGTGAGTTGGCTCGGGGCGGTTGTGACGTGGGCAGTGGCGAGAATGTCGAGCACATTGCTGGACCGGCCGAGGCTCGAGGTCCGCTGAGCTCACTGCCTCACCAGTTGCGCGCTCGCTCGATGCGCGTCACCAGCTCCGCCGCCATCGGCTGCGTGCTGCGGCAACGGAAGGCCACGCTCTGCCCGACCTCGACGGCTTCGAAGCGACCGCGGCACCGTTCTGCCATCAGCGTGCGCGCCTGGGCCATGGCCGGCATGTAGGCTCCCTGCAGGGCTACGCGGCCACCGTTGGGGTCCTTGCGCACCAACATGGCGTTGCTGCTGCAAGCGCCCGAGAACAACGTCGCAACCAGGGTAATCAAAGCCGCGTATTTCATGGTCAGTCTCTCCGTTGGGGTCCGTGAACTGGGGAGGGCGGCCGAGCGCGTTGTGACGGAAACCGGCGTCTTTTCTTGCATACCGGAGGAAATTCGACCTGACCCGCGGGTTGTCTGGTCACAAATCAGCCCGCTCGGCTCTATCCAGCACAGCCAAGGAGCCACCCCATGATTCGCTGGATCTGGCGAGCCGCGCCCACGCCCTTGCGGACCCTGACCGAGGACCAATTCATTGCCGAGCTGCTCCGACTGGTCGAGTGCGCCTTCGAAGGCGCGCCGGAAGGCCCGGTGATCATCGAATCGCTCGACGCCCAACAACGCGTGCTGTGGCGAGCGTACTATCGACAGCCGCACCAGCTGCTGGGCCTGGCCCGACAACTGTTCGACGAGCGCGCGCTGCGGGAGCGTGCCCAAGCGCGCGCCAGTGGCCAGCCGAGACAAGACCCATGGCGATGAGCGAGCCCACCACCATTGCCGAAGGAGCCATCCGGGTCGCCTGGGAAGCGCAAGACTTTCAGGCAGCGGCCACCCTCGCGCTCGAGGCCTACGGACAAGAGATTCTCTCGTTTCTGACGGCGCGCATGCGCTCCGTGTCCGACGCCGAGGAAGCCTTCTCCATGTTCGCCGAGGACGTGTGGAAGGGATTGCCCGGCTTTGGCTTTCGCTGCAGCATGCGCGGCTGGTTGTACGCGTTGGCACGCAACGCCGCCAATCGCTACGCCACTTCGCCGCAGCGCCGTGCGGGCCGCAACGTGCCGTTGTCGCGCGATGGCGCGGTGTCCGCGCTCATCGACCGCGCCCGCAGCGCGACGCAGATGCACCAGCGCACCGACGTGAAAGACAAGATCCGCGCCCTGCGCGAGCGGCTTCCGCAGGAAGACCAGACGCTGCTGATCTTGTTCGTGGACCGCAACCTGCCCTGGCGCGAGATTGCCATGGTGGTGCATGAGCAAGGCGAGCAGCTCGACGACGCCGCGCTCGATCGCGAAGCCGCACGCCTGCGCAAGCGCTTCGAACGCGTGAAGAGCGAGCTCAAGGCGCTCGCGATTGCGGAGGGGTTGCTGAAGGGCTGAA
>JADGRG010000565.1 GCA_017881145.1 Sandaracinaceae bacterium
CCCTCCCTGCGACGCAGTGATGCGGGCTCTGCAGACCGTCACCCCCGAAGCCCTCCGGCGTTATCCAGAACCGCTGAGCGAGATCTTCCGCAACCTCGCTGCGCAAGTGCACGGGGTCAGCGCGAACGAGGTCGTCGCGGTGAACGGCGGCGACGAGCTTCTGCGCATGGCCCTGACCACCTTTGTCGAGCCCGGCCGACCGATCGGCGTCCTCGACCCGAGCTACTCGCTCTACCCCGTGCTCGCCGAGATCCACGGCAGCCCGGTGGTGCGCGTATCAGCTCGCGATGATTTCTCGGTGCCCGACGATTTCGCCGAGCGCATGAATCGCGCTGGCGTGATGCTGACCTTGCTCGTCAACCCGCATGCTCCCTCGGGGTTGTTGCTGGGCAAGGCGCGCATCGCTGAGCTCGCAGCAGCGCTCGACTCCGTGCTGCTGGTGGACGAGGCTTACGTGGACTTCGTCGACCCCGAGCTCGGGCACGATCTGCTGCCCCTGTTGCGCGAGCACGACAACCTGCTCTTCCTGCGCACGCTGAGCAAAGGGTACAGCCTGGCAGGGCTGCGCTTCGGCTACGGGATCGGCTGCGAGAACCTGATCGCACCGCTGCTCGGCAAGACACGCGACAGCTACAACGTGGACGTGATCGCCCAAACGCTAGCGACCGCGGCGCTGGGCGCCCGCCCCGCAGCCCAGGAAACCTGGCTCCGAGTGCGGCAGGAGCGTGCCAGGGTGCGCTCTGCTCTGATTTCGCTAGGCTGCAAGGTGGGCGAAAGCCAGTCGAACTTCCTTCTGGCGGAGCTGCCCGCAACCGGAGCGAGCGCCCAGCAGACACTGAGCAGGCTCGAAGCGCGCGGAGTCTTGGTTCGCTACTTCGCGGAGCGACGCCTGCAGAACGCCCTGCGCATCACCATCGGCACGGCAGCACAGAACGATCGGCTGCTAGCGCTCTTGCGAGAGCTCATCCCTACTTGAGTCACGCGCGTCCTGCTCAGTGGGCGTAACGCTTGCTCTCGGCAATCTGCGTGCGGACTTGCTCGGGTGTGCCCTGCGGGAGTGTGGCGATGAGCTCGCGAATCCGGATCGTGCTGCGACCCGCGCGGCCCGGCTGCGGTGAGAGCTGCAGCGTGATGGGATTGGCCAGCACGTTGCCCCGCACGATCGCCCCGGTGAATTCGAGCGTCGCGTCGTTCGGGTGGCGCTCATGCTGGATCTCCAGCCGCTCCCGGAAGTACTTCTCGAGCTTGGGCAGCGCCAGCGGACCATCGAAATACCACTCGTGCTCGAGCTGGAAGGTCGCGCTCAGGCCTCGCGGCAGCGTCAGCCCGGCGACGCTCGACTCAGACGGAATCAGGTCGCCGGCTTCGGTCTCTAGCCGCACCTTCTCGTAGGCCTCGCGCCGCTCCTTCTGCAAGTCTTGCGGCAGCAACACCCCACGGCGCGCTTCGTCTTTGGCTCTTGCCCCCGGCGTGCGGTGGCAGCCCAGCACCAAACTACAAGCCAGCAAGAGCAGCGCGAGCAGAAAGCGCTGCTGATGCGGCGCTCGCGAGCCAAGCGACATCCGTGCTGACGCTATTCTCGGCGGCATCAGTCGGTGCTCCCCGCCCAGCCCGTGACCTTCGAGAACGACGCCGGACGCGTCATCTGGACCTCGATGCTCCCCAGGCTCGAGAGGCGGCGCCGCATGCTTGAATTTGGAGTCGACGCCTGCGCGACAATCCAGAGCGAGGGAGCTGTGGCCTGGGTGAAGTTCGGCAGCGAGTTATTGAAGTAGCCGCCCAGCGGGGTCGGCGTCGCCTGACAGGTCACGCGCTGCGTCGCGGTCAAGCCTTGGATCAGCAGCTCGAGCTGCCCGCTGGTCGCGGGAACGTTGATGACATTGCCGCCCGAAGTGTCGATACCGCCTAGCCCGGTGGCCGAGTTGAGCCGCTGCAGCGCTGTCCGTTTGGGGCCGAAGGTCACCGCGCCGCCGTTTGTGCTCGGCGGGTTCTGCTCAGTGCCCGGGGTGTTGTAGTCCAGCTCCCAGAGGCGTCCTCGGCCGTGACTGCAAGCGTTCGTGGGATCGGGGACCGGCACGAAGCTCGGCACAAAGAGCTGCCCCTCGAAGAGCGCCATGGCTCCAGTGACGAGCTCGCTCGTCACAAAGGAAGTGTCCAGACCGTTGTTGCGCAGCTCCCAGTTCACGGAAGCGGCATAGTCGTCGGCACTCGTCGGCGGCGTGTTCCGCGCCACCTCGGTCAGCGACACCAAGCGGTTGTTGACAGTAGGCTTCTCGAAGTTGTCAGTGTCTCCCGTGCCCACGATCACCACCAGCTGATGCTGATTGTCGAAGCTTAGAATCGGCCTCTCGTAAGACGTTTCGTCGTCGCTGGGCGAGCTGGCGCTCCAGAAGATGTCGTGGAACGGACGCACCGTCCATCCCAGCAGCGCGTGGTCCTTGTCTGGGTCGGCCGCGCTCATGTCGATGCGCCAGATCACGCCGTCGGCGTCGACCACGAAGCCACGGGTGGCGAGCGAGCCGACCGTGTCGGGATTGGCCGTGGGAGAGCCGACCAGCGGCGAAGGAAAGATCGTGCCGTTAGCCAGGTTCGTGTCGGCGTCGAAGATCTCTTTGATCAGCTCTCCGGTCTCGACATCCACGAAGTAAAGCGTCCGGCCGGTGCTGGCCCAACACGGCACCGAGACGCGATGAGGCAGAGCGTTGCGGGCTGCGCCGTTGTCGCTGTAGTAGATGCCTCCTCCGCTGTGCTGGGTAGTCGGCTGGACCAACCCATTGGTGGAGCAGCCTGGTGAGTCGGCGGCCGTCCAACCTGTATACGGTTGGAAGTGTTGGCCTGCGCCCCCTGGGAGAATCGCGACCGCGCGCTGACGAGGCAATATCGCACCGGCGCTGTCGGGCCAGTTGTAAGTGGCCTGGACGATCACCGGCTTGCCGTAGGTC
>JADGRG010000566.1 GCA_017881145.1 Sandaracinaceae bacterium
AACAGGACAGCGCTATGGCAGCTCCTGGCCCATCCCACACCTGGCACCAGCTTGCCGACTCGTCCGCAATCGAGTGAAGAGCGGACGGGCCGGTTTATGAGTTCACGATCTAGAATACCCCGACGATCTCGATGGTCTTGCCGGCCCCGGTCGGCAGCGACGGTGATCGATGACACTGCAGCGGCCATGGGTGTTCGTCGAATTACGGGAGCGCGGTGTGTCCGTTTGCATGGTGAACGTGGCCAGCGGTCTCGCCTTCGCCGAGCACGGCGCGCAGAAACGTCTTCGCGCGCTGCTCCCACGCCGCAATCAGCGTGCCGTCGCCGTCAACGTCTTGGATCACGTCCTCGGTGATCTGGTAAGCGTCGCCAGCCGGGCCGAACAGCCCGTCGAGCAGCGCCACATGCTCGATCGGACTGCCGCTGTCGATGATGCGCCTCACCACCGTCTCAAATCCCTCGTCTTCGATCTCGATCGAGAGCTCGGTCTGGATTTTGCGCACGGATGCAGTCAGGACGCGCCAGGCCTCGCGATGCTGCGCGAGAGCGCGAGCGTCGGGCTTGAAGACGAGACGGCGGAGGCGGTGCTTGAGGTCAAAGGCCATCTAGCAAATCCTTGTCAGCCGAAGTCGAACACGCCGATGAGCTGCACACCCAAGCTGACGGGCGCGAACGCAATCATCACCGAGTCCGCTCGGTTCGGCGAAGCATGGCCATCGGGCGCCTTGTTCACCTGCACCTTGCCGGCGGCGTTGTAAGTGTACGTCACTTGCGACAGCTCGCTCTTGAGCTCGCGCATCTCATCAAGCGCGGGGCAGCGAGATGATCGCGTCGGGATTGTATGGCTCGCCGTTCCTGGCCTTGAAGGTCTCGAGGAAGCGGTCGCGTAAGCCCCACCAGCTTTGGGCTTTGGCGTTCGCAAAGAAATCCTCGTTAGCGCGCGTGCCCAGGTACTTTTGAGTTCGGTTGACGACAGCGCCAGCCGCGTTCCACGGCGTGATCTTGATGTCGCGCTTGTCGCGCAGCGAGGCAGCAGCCCCGGCACCGACGCCAATCGAGTCGTAGAGTAGGCGCTGGCAGCCGCTCTGCGTCGCGATGGCATAAGCCCACGCTCCGGCGCTGTCGGCCCGCAGATCCCCTCGCGATTTGCAGCTCTGCACTTCGACGCCGTAGCGAACGGTGAGCGCGCTGCGATCTTTGCCGCCGTCAGCAACATCGAGCGCCGCAACCGTTTCGCCCGTCGGCTTGATGCCGAGCTTGGTGCAGGCGTCGACCGCAGCTTCCACCCACTCACCGGGGATGAGCTGGCCCTCAAGGCCTGCGGTGCCGTCTCTCAGAAATTCCTGCGCGAAGACGTGCTTCAAGCCCTTGCCTTCGAGCTCGTCGCGCTTGGCCTTCACCCATGCGTCCGTGTGCCAGGGCACATCACTGATGTCGAAAACAAACTTGCTCGTGCTCTTCGAGGCCCACTCGTTGAACAAGCTACCGTTGCAGGGCGTCGAGATGTCGATCCGCACGTCCGTGGTGGCGGTGAGCGCGGCTTCGATCAGCGCAGGGTGCTCGAGGTAAGCGGCCTCGTCGACGAAGAACAGCGAGCATCGCCCGCCTCTTCCGATGTTGTCGCCGGCCTCACCGATGATCGTGGCTTCGTTGGCAGGGTTGAGCAACCGCATGTAGAGGTAGTGCGGCAGGTTGCGGACGATCGAGCGGATCTTCTCGAAGATGCTCTGCAGGTCGCCCGCTCTGTCGACCAAAATTTCCTTGCGCGAACAGAACCCGACCGTCGAGCCTGGATAGAACAACCACAGCCACACGGCGAACGCGCACGACATCCACGTTGCACCGCTGTCACGCGACTTCTCGACCGGCGCCGAGGTCTTCGTGGTGAAGCGCTCGTGCAGCCACTCGATGAACTCGCGCTGCCGCTTGAACAACACCACGGGCAGCATCACCGGCTCGCCAGTGTTCGCGTTCCTCGGCTCGTAGATGTAGACGCAGTCGCTGATAAAGTCGGCGGGGCTCTGCGCGTACTGGAGCAGCGCACCACCCAGCAGCGTGCTGTCCGCTGTCAGCTTGTGCTCGAGCTTCAGGCGCCGGTCCAATTCTTCGGCGTACCTAGGGGGCCATTCCATTCTCAGTGCTTCGTGACAGCGCTCGCCGGCGCGGCGAGAGCGAGGCTGGAACGGAACGCCTCGAACTGCTTCAGCGCTTCGCGAGGATCGGCGATGCTCATCAGATCAGGAGCGCGCAGCTCCTGCACGATCGGGCCGTCGTTGGGTCCAGAAACGGTATGGTCCTGACGGTCGCGGAACCGAGCGGGGAAGATGTTCTTCGTGAGGTAGATGAAGGTCTGCGCGCTGAAGTTCGTGCCGAGCATCATGCCCTTACGGCCCACGTCGATCCACCACGCCTCTGCGAGGTCAGCAGCGAGCTCGACGCTCTCCGCAAAGCAGGGATGCGCCTTGGTCCAGTTGCGCCAGGCCGAGGGAGAGATGCCGAGCGCGCGGCGGATCTCAGGAACGCTCTTACCCTCGGCGCCGAGCGCCTCGACACGCTCGCAGTACGCGGTATCCCACTTGCAGCGCTCGGCCTTGGTTTGGGCCTCCTGCGGCTTCTCACGCTTGCGCTTGGCCTCGGTCTTTGGCTTCGCCATAGAGGTGCTCTCCGATGAGAAAGGGGCCCGAAGGCCCCTGAGGTTTCTGTGATTCAGCACTAGATCGTCGAGCAGCCCGAGTATGTATTCTGGCGGCCTAGAAATCTGACAATTCGTTTGTCGATAACCTTGAAATTCTTACAAAAAAGCGCGACATGGTTGTAGACGCGATGGAAAAGCCAATGCGGACTCGGATCATAGCTATGTTGATGGCCGCCACGCTTGCCGCGGTCGTTCCTGCATTCGCGCAGAGATCTCTCAACACAAACCCACGGACAGTATTTGGCAACTTCGGTCCGACGAGCGACGCGATAGCTCGGACAAATCCCGGCAATCAAGCCCGTGAGCAGCGTACCGACCCTAATCAGTTCCGAAGTCTCCCGGGCTTTGTTGCCCCGGCGCAATCGCGGCCGAACACGCGCCTTCTTCCAAATAGTGATGGTCAAAGGCCTGGGCGATGACTGCTGGCGTATGTGCCGCGATTTAATCCCAGAGGCCCTCGAACCGTCGGGCGCTTGTGCGGGTGTAGCGGGTCGTGTGCCGTGGATCGCGGTGACCGAGGTAGTCCTGGATCACACGGAAGTCGGCGCCTTTGTTCGCCAGGGCGTAGCCGCAGGAGTGCCGCAGCATGTGGGGCCAGACGCGGCCTAGGCCTGCCCGCTCGCCCGCCTCTCGCAGGAGATAGTTCACCGCCTGGCGCGTCATGGGCTGGCCGCGCTCGGACAGGAACAGCCAGGGAAGCTTGTCCTCTCGGGTCGCTAGATAGCGCTTGATAGCCCTCAGCTCGTCGCCGGCGAGCGGCTGCTCGGTCGAGAGCGAGTTCTTCGACCGCTTGACCGCTAGGCGCCCCTGCTTCAGGTTCACCGCGTCGAGGCGCATCGTGATGGCTTCCGTCACCCGAAGCCCGTGGCGGAAGATCAGCAGCGCCAGCGTGTAGTCTCGATCGCCGTGGCGGTTTTCCTTGGCGGCCTTGAGCAGCCTCTCCACCTCAGTCGGATCGAGGTAGTCTTTCGCCCTCTCGTGGGCGTCCGCTGCTGCACTCTTGACGTTACGCCGTTTGGCCACACCCATTTGACCCTCCGAAATCGACCGTGATTCCTGGAGGGACCATACCACACTCTTTACAAATCACACACTCGGTAAAAAGTGAAATGGTGACGAAACCAACGGCGAAAAGCGTAAGGGCCAAGACGCGGGTACGCCGAGGCCATATTTCCGTCATGTCGGCGCAGGGTTTTGAGCCCACCGGGTGCAGGGCTAGGTAGGGGTTAGAGCGGGAAGCGGAAAATGCATTGGCATGTCTACGTGCAAGGACCAGTGATCGAGCCAGCCGTTCGGTTGGACTTCAGCCCGCAGGCTTTTGGACACGCGAATGATCGTGTTCCTGATCTGGGTCCTGGCGACGGCCTGGTGCTTGAGTTCCCGAC
>JADGRG010000567.1 GCA_017881145.1 Sandaracinaceae bacterium
AACTGCGCTTGAAGGCGGAGCTTACCCAAGAAGAGATGATGGATCGCGGTTTCAGCCTGCGGCACTACCGGCAGATCGAGAGCGGTCGATCGGTTACGCTACGTACGATGTGGAAGCTGGCGCGAGCGCTGAACGTGCGTCCTCAAGACCTGTTGCCGTGACGCGCGGCCGGCGCGAGCGAGCGGCGATCCCTGAGCGATGCCGTAACCGCGGCCGTGGCGGCGTTCCAGGGTAACTAGAGGCACATAGGCACGTAGGCCCCCAATGGAGCGACCACGCACACGCGGACATTGACTGCGATCGCGCTGCTTGTGGGAGGGCTCGGCTGCGACGCTATGGGTGCTGGCGCCACGCTGGCGCTCGGCTGCCGCTATCAGCTGCACTGAGGCACGCGCGCCCTGTTGCCGAGCTGCCTTCACTTGCAGACATCGACCCCACTTTTGAGCGCATCGACGCCTCCAAATTCGTCGAGGTGCTCAGAGATCGCTGGGTTGGTTAGCGCTTCGTCCAAGAGATCGGGTGTTGCTTTGCAGCGTCGGCATGTCTCTCTAGACCCGATCTTCGAGACAACGCAGACCTTGCGTTGCCATTCGCCCCACGCTTGCGCCGCGCGTTCGCGCTTGTTCCACCAGTCCAGTGCGAACGAGGCGCCACCACCGATGGCGGAAACTACCGCTATGCCAATGACGAGGAAGCCAATGGCGCCAGTGAAGTCGGATGTACTGGTGCGCTTCACACTCGACGGCGCCTCGCCTGCTGCTTTCTGGTTGCGATCCACCGGCCAAAGCTCAGAGGGCGTTGGACTATGATTCGCAAGCCTCTTGCGCGCGAAGTTGTAGCCACAATCGCAGGTGATCGCGCGCGTCGAGCAACTCGCGCCACACTCCGGGCAATCTCGGCTTCCAGCCATGCTCTACTCGGGATTGGCTACAGTTAGGGCTACACCGCGTGTCGAGCGCATGCTGCAACTGCGCGAGGACGCCCGTCAATGATCGCGCCGCTCCGGACAACGTCGGGGCACGCGCGCCGCTCGAAGTCCGACCTACGCCGCACCCTTCCGGCGGTCTTCGGAATCGAGAATCTGATGCACTCGCTGCTTCGACACTCCGAGCAGTGTTCCTGCATCGTGCAAGCTCATTCCCGCCGTCACCAGTGTGCGCGCCGCCGTGCGCGTAGCGCGATCGGCACGTACGGCTTGGTCGGCCGCGCGCTGCACCGCCTTCTTTGCGGCTTCGAGCGATTTGCGTTCGCTCACACGGAGTCGGATCTCATTCGTGATCTCGATGTCGGACGGCTCCGCGTCGAGCAACGCTGCGAGCGCTTCCCGGATCCGCTCCTGCGTTTGCTCGATCGTGCGGCCCTGCGTCTGCGCGGACGCACCCTTCACGGTCGCAACCCACCATCCAGCTTCATCGCGCTCGTAGCGCACCACGTATCCCTTCCGAGCTTTCATCGCTGCAACCAACCTTTCCCGAGACACGGCGTGAGCTGCCGCTCTATCGCTTGCAGCAACCCCGGCCCGAGATCCTCGCCGGGATGCACTGGAATCACTGTTTGACACTGCCCGCAGCGCACGACCAAATGCGAACCACGCTGACGCACTTCGACGCAGCCAAAGCCCTTCAAGATCTTGCGCAACTCACGCGATGTCACAGCAAGTACTGTGGCCTCGACGTGCAAAAGCGTCAAGCGGCGCTTGACGCTTTCTAAGGTCTCGTTTGTGGAGGCACTCGCGACGACTGTCGTCGAACGCAAGCAAGGCGTTACCGCTTGGCCAGCTCGGTCAGCACTTTGCGATTGGCTTCGTTCGCGAGCACACGGCGCTGCGCTTCGTCGAGCGCGCGCTTCTGGCGCACGCGCTTGTCCACCTGCGTTTCCGCAGGAGCCTCGCGTGTGAGCGCCGGAGCTGTCGAAGCTTTCGCCATGGGGTCAGCATGCCACAGGCTGCATTCCAAAGCGCCCAGGCGAGCGCCGCTGCTGACGGCGGCATGCGTGGCGCGCCGCCGGCGACCCGCGGTCTCTTGGTGGCGCTGCTACCTATGTGTTACCTGGCAACCGCACCGCTTCGCCAAGCACGCGCAATCGCAGCCCAAGGCATCGCGAGTTGGGGTTCAGCCGCGAGCGCGCCCGCAGCAACCAAGGGAGCCGTACTCACGTACGGTGACCGCGGGGCCAACGTTCGGGGTTGGGGCCCCGAACCCCAACGCGACGTAAGCCTCGGGTGGACCCTAAATCGCGGCGCCGTCAATCATTCGGGGATTTGGCGCAGTTTCATCTGCACGTCGCTCGACCAGTGGTTCTTGAAGGCGCGCACGCAGGTGTCGAGGTAGCGATCGTAGTCCTCAAAGACCTGGTCGCCCCACTGCTTGCGGATCGCGGGTTCGTGGGCGCGCATGCGCCGCAACCACTCGGCGGTCGTCTTGCCGTAGCTCTCGCGCTGAGTGCGCACGTCGAGCACTTCCCAGTACGGGTTCACGGCTGCGATCAGCTCTTCCAAGCGCGGGTTGAGGCCGCCCGGGAAGATCACGTCGGCGGTGAAGGCCAGGTCTTCGAGGTCCTTGCGGTTGCGAGGAACGCGGTTGCGCAGGATGGCCTGAAAGCCGAAGCAGGCGCCCGGCTTCACCCACTGCGCCAGCTTGTTGAAGTACCCGCGGTAGATGGGAATGGCCTCACCGGCCTGCTGCTGCACCGGAGACACCAGGTGGTCGATCATCTCGATGGAGATCAGCCCGTCGTATTTCTCGGTCGGCTTGTACTCCTGGTAGTCGACGCACCAGGTCTGCAAGCCGGGCAGCTTGCGGG
>JADGRG010000568.1 GCA_017881145.1 Sandaracinaceae bacterium
CCAGGCCCGGAAGCGCCGACTGCGGTGGAGACATCGCCATCCGGTCGGTGAAAGGCCGCGTTCTGCGTGCCCTCCACGCGCTGGACTGGCGCCTGGCGTGCGGCGCCCTGCTGCTCTGGAAGCGCTTCTTCCACCGGCGTGGGAAACAAGGACTGAATGAGCGGCGGCTCGCAATTTCGGAGATCAAACGCGTGCTCGTGGTCAGACTGGATGAGATCGGCGACATGGTGCTGACAACACCGTTCTTGCGCGAACTTCGCCGGAACCTGCCGCAGGCAGCGATAACGCTGGTGGTACGGCCGGCCGTCCATAACATCGTCGCCCTCTGTCCGTACGTGGATCGGGTGCTGGCGTACGACGACGCGGAATCGCGGCACCAATCGGCGCTCCTCGCCATCGTCCACGCCAGACGCTTCGTGCAACAACAGCTCAAGTCAGAGCAGTTCGATCTCGCGATCGTCCCGCGATGGGATGTCGACACGACCTGTGCGTCGATACTGGCGTACGTGAGCGGTGCCGCGTGGCGCATCGGCTACTCCGAGTATGCCAGTGAGGAAAAGCATTACCTGAACCGCGGGCTGGACGGGTTGTTGACGCACGTTCGCGAAGGCGGGGCCGTACAGCACGAGGTGATGAGGAACCTGGACCTCATCCGCCTGCTCGGCGGCTCGGTCAGCGAGGACCGGCTCGAACTCTGGCTCGGGGACGCCGACGAGCGCTTCGCAGAAGCGTTCCTGTCGGACCACGGTGTGCGCACGGGTGACTTTCTGCTCGCCGTGGCCCCGGGGGCCCTGAATCCACGGCGCCGCTGGCCGATAGAGAACTTCGTGGAACTGACGCGATGGAGCCGGGAGCATATGGGCGGTTTCGTTGTCGTCGTCGGAGGTAAGGCGGAGCACGCGCTCGGCCAGCAGTTGCAGGCAAGTTTGGGCTCTCGAGTGATCGACGCAACCGGTCGCGCGAGTATCCGCGAGACAGCAGCGATCCTCGCGCGTTGTAACGCGTTCGTCGGCAACGATTCGGGGCCGATGCATCTCGCCGCGGCAAGCGGAATCCCTGTGCTTGAGATCTCTTGTCATCCAGGCAGCGGCGCTCCAGGCCACGAGAACTCCCCACTGCGGTTCGGCCCGTGGTGCGCGAAGCACGTCGTCCTGCGACCCGCTGTGCCTTTGGCGCCTTGCGTAGACGCATGCCAAGCGAGATCCGCTCATTGCATCCGGAGCATTCCGGTCGTGGAGGCGGCTGTTTCTCTGGCGAAGCTATTGGCTGTGTCAAGCTGCGTGACGTGACTGCCACCGCTCCGTATCGCAAGGAGATCGACGGCCTGCGCGCCATCGCGGTCCTGGCGGTCGTCTTCTACCATGCCGACGTGCCTGGTTTCTCGGGCGGTTTCGTAGGCGTCGACATCTTCTTCGTGATCTCCGGTTTCCTGATTTCGGGGATCATTCTACGAGAAAGCGAAGCAAACGACTTCTCATACAAACGATTCTACGAACGCCGCGTCCGACGAATTCTGCCCGCGCTGTTTGTGATGCTTCTTGCGTCGTCCGCGCTCGCGTACGTGTTGCTTGATCCGCCTGACGCACTGGTGTTTGGCAAGGATCTCGTTTCCGTCCTGGTCTTCGGCGCGAACATCCGGTTCTGGCGCAGGATCAGTTATTGGAATCCAGAGGCGGCCAGCTCGCCGCTCGTTCACACCTGGTCGCTGGGTGTCGAAGAGCAGTTCTACATCGCATTTCCGTTCTTCTTCGCGTGGCTGCTCAGGCGCTACCGCAAGGCCGCGAGGCAAATCATCGCCGCCGCGATCGTGAGTTCATTCGTTCTTTGCGTATGCTGGTCCGAACTGAGGAACCCACAGACTGCATTCTTTCTCCTCCCAATGCGAGCATGGGAACTCCTGCTCGGCACAAGTCTCGCGCTGCGATCATGGCGCCTTGCTGAGCATACACTCGTACGGAACGTGGCATCGCTGGTCGCCACATGCGGAATGATTATCAGCATCGTGCTCTTCGATGACACGATTCGGTTTCCCGGCTTCGCAGCCGCTCTTCCGGCACTTTCCACCGCAGTGTTCCTGGACGCCAACAGTGGCACCAAGTCCTTCCTCGCTCGTCTGCTAAGCGCCCGACCTGTAGTCGCGGTTGGTCTGGTCTCGTACTCTCTCTACCTCTGGCACTGGCCACTTCTTGCGTTCGCGCGATATCGCCAGCCACTTCTCTCCAGCTGGCAGATCATCGCGCTTCTCGCGGTCAGCGGTCTTTGTGCAGTGTTGTCGTGGCGGCTCGTCGAGCGTCCGACGCGCAAGGCAAGCGCGGCAGCTCTGCGCTTCGGAAAGTTGGCCGCGTTGTGCGGCTTGGCGTTCGCGGTCCTGATCCTGTTCTGGGTCGGCGATATTGTCACAGACGGCTTTCGAAACCGATTCGCTCCACAGGCAATTGCTCTCCTCAAGTTTGGAGCGAACTTCAATCCCGACCATCACCGATGCACGGACATCAAGCCGTCGGCGGTGACAAGCGGCGGATTGTGTCAGCTCGGCCCACCCACGCTTCGTAGCTCCGAGTTTCTTCTGTGGGGAGACAGCCATGCGTCCGCGGTAATGCCGGCATTCAAGGCTTTGGCAGCCGACCGCCGGATCCCGGGCCTCATTGCAACCATGGAAGGTTGTCCTCCCATACTCGGATCCCTGCGCGACCAGGACTCGGACTGCGTCGCTTTCAACGATTCAGTGTTCGCCCTTCTGCAAAGAGGTGGTATTCGCGCTGTGGTGCTCGCGGCCTATTGGAGCAGCTATCGGGGGGACCCGGCCGTGTGGTGGGGAAGGGTGCAATTTTTGCCTCGCTCGCGGGAGAAGTCGAGATTCAGCGGTGAGGAGAG
>JADGRG010000569.1 GCA_017881145.1 Sandaracinaceae bacterium
CGGTGAAGCTCGATTACACGCCCGAAACCCTGCCCGTCCTGGACCACTACGTCCGGACCAAAGCCGGTCACCTGAGCGAGGAATTGCAGTCGCTCTTGGCGCCCACGCTGGGCGCCTACTTCGGCGAGGTGGTCCGGCGCAACCACGACGGAGTGCGCTGGCACGCTCCCGCCGACGACTACGCCAGCTACCGCCTGGAGTTCGACCCCTTCTTCCTGCACTTCAGCCCGCTCGGGGTGGCAGCAGAAGTGCTCTGCCTGGGTTCCGTGGATGGGCCGGGGGCTCACTTCCAGATGCTCGATGCCGCCCGGGTCGTGGTCGAAGAAGCTCTGGCGCGGCGCGAAGATGTATCCGTCGACGACTACTATTCGTTTACAATTCGCTACGAGACGCTGGAGCTCGTGACGTCCATTCTTGCGGGCCTCGAGAGCCTGGAGAAAGGCCCGCCACGGCGCTTCGGCCCGGACGTCTATCGCGCTGCGGTCGGCGAGTCTGGCGGAAAAGGCGGCGTCACTTAGCGCTGCGAACGGGGAGGCCCGCTTTGCCGACGCGCAGGGTTCCTGGAATGTGCAGCAGCGTGGCGCGAGTGGCGGGTTGCCCAAAGGGACGCACCGCGCCGACGTGATAGTCCCCCTCGGTGAAACCGGCAAAGCGCACTTGCGAGTGCGGATACGCCCAGCCCACCGGGACGCCCTCCACCACCACGATCGCGCGCGCTTCAGTGGCGTTGTCGACCAGGAGCACGCCGGGCTCGGTGCTGGTGGCGCGCAGCTCGGTACGAACCCGAGCCGCAGAGAGCCGTCCGAGCTCGGCTGGCTCGAGCATGGCGCGACCCGGCCAAGCCCTGATGGGCAGCGGAGGATCCTCGGCGTCGGCGCGTAGCTTCTGGCGCGAACGAGTCAGCGGCAGGATCGCCGTGAGCTCGGCCGACCACGGCCCAAAGCGAAATCCAGGCGAAAGCGAGCCACCAGCGCAGCGCGGCAAGACCTCCTCGCGGTCTTGCCGCGTCCATTCGGCCAGGAGCGCACAGACCAGCTCTCCCGGCCCGTCCCCGCTGGCACCGACCTCGCGATGCACGCGCAGGGTGCTGCGGGCGCGCCCGTTTTCCTGGCCCTGAAACCATGCGGCGAGCTGACCAGGCGCAAGCGGCCTGCCACCGTGACCGGCGAAGAGATAGACGCCCGGGATGTCCGAACGCAGACGCAGCTCCGTGCCTTCATCGACCGGCCAGCCAGGGCCCACGAAGCGCGCACGCAAACGTTCGCGCGCCACGTCGATGTGTAGCTCGCCCGCAGGTGCGCGCAGTGGCGGACGCTGTCCACGCAGCTCGGTCGGCACAATGAACGACACCCGATACACGAGATGGCGCACTGGCACCTGCTCGTCGCTTTCGAATGCCCGGTCGGCAAGCGTGGCCGGCTGCAACGGAGCGAGCGACGGGCTGACCGCAGCTGACGGCGGCGGATAACCGACGCGCGATGCCCAGTCGAGCTCAGCCTCGCTGGGCGCCGGAGCCACGGTAGGCGCAACGGCCGAAGCAGCCTGGGCCGGCGTCTTGTAATATCTTCGTGGCTGGTCAGCGCAGGAAAGCTGGGCGAGAGCCAGCCAGAGCACGCAACTGACCCGAGCCAGACGCAACACGGGTCGCAGCATGACGAGCCCTTCTACCCGGGAGCAAGCCCAGACGGCGGATCGCGAGGCGGATCTCGGTCCGCGGCGGTCCACCGGCGGTCCACCGGCGGTCCACCGGCGGTCTAGCGCCCGAGCTCTTCGCGGAGCGCTCCCAGCGTGGGGTCAGCGCCGAGCGCGTCGCGCAGGAGGCTACGCAGGTCGGCACGTTCGGCCTCGCTCAGGTTCTGGCTCGGCCCGGAGGCGGCCCGCTCGACCAGGCGATCGAGGGCCTGCTCGACACTGAGCTTGCCCTGCCCCAGCTCCTGCGCCATAGCGGCGAGGGGATCTGCACCGGCCCCGACCACCGGTGCCTGGCCCGAGACAGATTCCGCCCGGCCCAGAGCCTCGTTGAACGACTGCAACGGCGCACCTGCACTGGTCGCGCCCGACCCTTCCACCTCCCCCGAAAGGTGGGGAGCTGTAGGTGCACCTGGTAGGGGTGGTTTGATCGACGTCATGTACGAACCTCGGTGAGTCTAGTCACATGGAGAATATGGTCGCAACCTGCGACTGCCGTCGAGGGACGGGGCTGTCGCACGACCCCAATGCCGTTCACTTACGTATCGGACGGTCTGCTCTGCAGTTGTGCGCTTGACGGACGGAAAGGTGGATCCCTATGTTTGTACAGACATGGTCAGGTAATGCAGTGGGCGAAGACGACAAAGTACAAGACTCAGATGACTCGGCCTGCTTGACGACAGGCGATATGGCGCGTCTGAGCAAAACGACGTTGCGCACGGTGCGTTTCTACGAGGCCGAAGGACTAATTTCCTCGATGGCGCGCGCCGGAGGCAGCCACCGCAAGTTCACTCCCGCTGAGCTGACGAAGCTGCAGATCATCAGCGACATGCGTGAAGCTGGCTTGTCGTTGCAGGAAATCAAAGTGCTGGTGGGCCTGAAGAACAAGAGTGGCTCGGCCGACGCGGCCACCACGCAGATGTCCGAAGCGCTGAGCCGACGCATCAATGAGCTGAAAGAGCGCATCGAGACCCTCGGGCGCGTGCGCACGGAGCTGCTGTCGACGGTGGCCTCCATCCAGCGCTGCCATGATTGCCGCGCCCCGGATTTCCCGGCACGCTGCCAGAGCTGCGACGTGACGAACCACGCCGAAGCGTCACGCGCCACCGAGCTCTTGTGGAAGAACTGAGCAGCACAGGGAAATCCGAGGCACCACGGCAGGACGCGGGGCGAGTTGATGCCTGCGTTGATGCTCGCGTTGATGCTCGCGTTGACCTGGCCGCAGCGGCATGGGCCGTCGAGGCCTTCCTCACGGCCCTGGGCCATCCGCCGCAGAGCGACGTGCAGCTGGCTGAAACGGGCAGGCTGGTGGCAAGTGCGTTCCACGACGAGCTGCTGCGCGGCTACCGCATGGACGCAGCGCAGCTTCTCGCGGGAGCGATCGCCACCAGCAGCGTGGATCTGGTGGTGGTGCGCGCCATCGACATCACTTGCATGTGCCCGCACCACCTGCTGCCGGCCAGCGGAGTCCTGCACATCGGCTATGCGCCGAATGGAAAGCTGGTGGGGCTCGGTGCGATCGCGCGGCTGGCCGAATGCTTCTCGCGGCGCCTGATCCTGCAAGAAACGCTGTGCGAGGCCATCGCCGATGCGCTGGTGGTGCACCTGGGTGCGCGTGGAGCTGGCTGCATCGCAGAGCTCGCGCCGGCGTGTCTGTGTGCGCGCGGCACGGAGCGCGCACAGGCGCGCGTGCTCACGATGGCAAGTGCGGGCGCGATGCGAAGCGACGCAGGTTTGCGCCAAGAGTTCCTCGCGCTGGCGAAGGTCGGGGAGCTTAGACCTTGAGCTCGTGGCCCAGCGCCGGCTCGCGAATCGAGGTGCCGGTCTTCCCGCTCCCCAAGCTCGTGCTCTTTCCTGGCACGACACTGCCACTGCACATCTTCGAGCCGCGCTACCGGGACATGCTGGCGGACTGCTTGGTCGGCAAACAACGACTGATCGCCGTGGCGCAGCTCAAGGCCGGTTGGGAGAGCAGCTACGAAGGCCGACCACCCATCTACACGACGGCAGGCATCGGCAAGATCGTAGAGGACAAGCAGAACGCCGACGGCACCTACGATATCTTGCTCGAAGCCATCGCACGCGCGCGCATCGAAGAGCTCGCTCCCGACGGTCTGCGCTATCGACGAGCCAGCGCCACGCTGCTTTCAGAGCGTATGCCCAAGGATGGCGTGGATCGGGACGAGCTTGCGGC
>JADGRG010000570.1 GCA_017881145.1 Sandaracinaceae bacterium
CCCCCTCGCCTCGGTTACAACACGCGCCCGATTCCGGGACATTAGCTCAGCTGGTAGAGCAGTGGATTCTTAATCCATTGGCCCTCGGTTCGACTCCGAGATGTCCCACTAGAAATCATTCGAGATTCGAGGCGCGCACGTCGCGCCTGATTTTTTCGTCCCCCCGAATTTCCCCCCTCGATGAGCGAGCCGGTCGACCCCTCGCGTAGAGGCGCACCGATGCCGCGCTTCGGCGTGTCGTCCTTGACCGACGGCGATCTGATTCGTGAGCCCGCGTCGTCCTGGGTAGTGTCGGGAGCCCCACGGAGCAGCCCACGATCTCGTGACCGCGTCGCGACGCGGCAAGGTGGCCATTCGACGTAGCACGCGCGTCAGACGCCGGACGGCGCGCGGTCGTCAGTCGCCGCGTTCGTCCAGCGAGAGCCGCTTCGCGATTCGCTCGGGCTGCGCGAGCGGGTCACAGGCTCGCGCGAACTCAGCGGCCCAGCTCAACCACTCGGAGGTTGCTTCGAGCGTGCCTTCGTCTCGGGCGCGCCGTTTGATGGCACGGCCTGCCGTCGTTCGCATCGGCCCCGACGCAGCGCGCCGCTCTGCGCCTCGATCCCGATAACGACTTCCCCAAGCACGGCTTCGAACCGGCGCGCCCTTCGACGCGCGCGGCAGCTGCGTCACTCTTGATCGCGCCGCTCCTGGTCCCAACGTGCAAGGATTGCGAACGCCTTCACGATCTCCTGAAACTCGTCCGGCGATAAAAGTTCTTCGACGGAGGTGTTCTCCGCTCGGAGCACTGCTCGGTCGTCGGTGCCGGCGGGCAACCGCTTCGACTTTCGGCGTGGCGGCGATCCCTTTGCAGTCTTGCGTGATCCGCGCATGTGTTCCGGTTTCGATGATGAGGCGGGGCAACGACAGCGCGTCTATCTTCTTCCGCCGGTCGTGAGAACATGTCGGCATCAACACCAGTCGCGTCGGGCGTGATGATTACCGCGTCGTGCGGTGCGCGCAAACCGCAAAGATCTGACGCCCACCGATGCCGGAAGCCGACGATCGCAACCACTTTGCACTCACGCGCGACGCCGTCGGAAAGACGATACGCATCACGACGCAGAGTGGGCTGCGGCGCAGCGCACCGGCGAACATCGCGAAGCCTGCGGTTTGAACGAGAGTGCCGTGTGGCTACGCCGCACTTGGTCCGTCGATCCCGAGAGCCCGCGTCAAGGGGGTTGGGCGACTCCGCCCAAGGACATACAGTCACGCCCGAGTGCCAGAGTTTCGACTGCCGTGAGGGGCCGCATGACGGCCGGGAAAGCGCCGCTAACTCACGGACATTCGGAACTTTGGCGACGGCGACGCGCGGCGTTCAGTCAATCGTCGCTATGCTCACGTAGAGTTCTTCGCCGAGTTTCCACTGGTCGCGCGGCTCGTCCCAGAAATCGTCTCGACAGTCGAGATGCTGCTCGTGCAGCTCATCCAGCAAGTGCTGCCACTTCGCGATCGGCGGCGCTACTCGTTTGGAAAAACTCGGTCGGCCGTCGGTGCCGGTCGGGTAACGCAGTCTCGTTTCGTCCTTCCGCTCCAGCCTGGTCAGCGCCTCCACCAGTACAGCGAACTGCGACGGCATCGGAAGTTCCAGGCGTGCAAGCGCATCGGCGGTCTGCCGATAGAGCGTCTTCAGCTTGTGACCCCGTGGGTACGGTAGTACCGGCACGCGGTCGTACCCCCCGTTGTCCAGCACGTCTTGGTGGATGGTCGTTGCCTCGCGATGCAGGTCCTGGAGCGCCAACTCGACGGCGTGACGTTGCAGGTACGCGCAGACAGCGCCATAGGACCCGAGCCGATCTTCCCTGCGCGCCCACTCAATCTGCATGCCGGCAGACTTCCAGTAGATGTCCGAGTAGTCCGGCGCTCCAAAACGTCCCCCGAAGCGCGCTATGCCCGCCGCCCGGTCGGCTGCGTGTTCTGCCCGCGCCCGTGCCATGAGCCTCGCCAGTTTGCGCTTGCCAGGCTCTTTCGGTCCGCAGTCGTCGCAGAGCGGATCGAGCAGCGGTTCGTGGCTGTAGCGAGCGCACGTCGAGCAGAACGTCGAAGCCATCCGCTGATGGTATCAGCGCACCGATTGGCCCGCAGCTCGGTGCAACGCTTTCACCGTGGCCACCGCGGGTGCCACACGCGCGGCCGGAGGGCAGGGCTCACGAGCCCCCACTAGGCTCGTGCTTGAGCGGGTGCACAAGAAGTCTAGGCGGGCTCATCCAGCACCTTGCGCACGTAGCTCAGGATCGCGGCTTCGATTTGCTCGGGTGGGTGCGTGCTCTTGAGCCGCGCGAGCCACGCAAGGTCCTCGGCCGCCGTGCGCAACATCGCGCGCGCGTGCGCCAAGGGCAGGTGAACTATCTCGAACTCATCCGCGAACACGCAGACGGCTTGACCTTGGTACCAGACCGAGAAGTGCACCGTGTCCGCTTGCCATGTGCGGCTGAGAACCAAGAGCGGCTCCGCGCACGTGACGCTGGTGGGTACGAGACCCTGCCAACGGTCGCTCTCCGACTTCCAGTAGTCAAACGTTCCTCTTGTCGGCTTAGCGAATGCTCGTAGCTCTTGCATGCCCGCGAGGCTACCACGAAGGGCATGCAAGGAGCAGTGCACCGCAGCCGATGGCGGCGCAGGTTCGGCGTGCATCTCGACCTGACGCCTGTTGCACCTGCGCGCGAGGCAGAGCGCGAGAAGTTTGGGCGCTTCAAGAACCTGGTCTAGACCGGCCACTGTTCAGAAGCGGAGCAATGTCATCGGGTGCACCTCGATGCCACCGGTCGCTCGCGAATACTCGGCCTGCGAGAACTCGAAGTCTGTGCGGCCTGCGTCGCTACACTTCCGTTCAATCACCTCGGCGATCGCGTGCTTGTCGCTGATGGAGGTTCGCACTCCAAACACTATCCCGGCCAAAGCCTTGAACGGGTACCGTAGCGCGCGCTCGGCCGTGTCGGTGATCGTCAGCCGATGTTCTTGTTCATGCGCCCAGTCGGGGTGTTTCGTCGTAACGGCGGCGTCAAATTTCTGCCAAAGCTCCCGGCGCCAAGTATCCATGTCGGAGAACAAACCGCTCAGTCGTCCGCTGCGCCTTCCGCTGGGATCGCACGCCCACGTCTGGTCCACGACGGGTCGAGGGAGCTGACCGAGAAATCGAAAGAAGTCGATCTCTGGAGCGCGCTCCGAATACTTCACTTTCTTGAACGCGTGCATGGCGTCCCCGCGGATCGGTTGCACGGGAGCATCGTGACGACCCGCATATCCGATGATGCCGTGCAACGTAAGGCCGGGCTCGCCGCCACCGGAAGCCTCGACATTGAACTTCAACGCAACACCCTTGTGGCCTTCGCTGTAAGTCCCCCACATTGATGCGTTGGTGCAGTTCTCGGAAAAGCACGCTGCAAACCAACCGGGGTGGATCAAGGCGTCGGCAATAGAAGTCGCATACGTTTTCGGAAAATCGATCATGAGGTATCCGGCCGTTGAGGCCCAGGGTTCGTCGCGGCCGTTGTAGCGTTGGATAAAGGCGAGTTCGTCCTGCACTCGATTTCCGAACGCGAATATCTTGTCGATGTCTGCTGCGTTGCGGTCTCGCATCGTCGCGATCAGGCCCCCGAGCTGTTTCAGGGCTTCTGGAAGGTCGAGCTGCGGAGCGTGTTCGCGAAGCTCAGTCGAGCGAAGACCCTTGTCGACGAAGACATGGAAGATGGCTCGAATGGCGTGTAGATGAACTGCGCGCAAATGGAACACGAGGCCGGACCCGCTCAGAGGCACGTTGAGCTGCACAAGGTGATCCAGCACGCTGCTGACGCTCTCGTCCTGAAAGAATGCCGAGATCGCGTCCCGGTACATCGCCTTGAACTCTTCAGTTGGAAGGTCCTCGTACGACATCGCAGGATGAAGCATGGGCGTCTTCCACTCCTTGCCGCGTGTCAGTTCGGTCTGCACTGTGACGTGAAGGAGACAAAGGATGTAGTGCCGAAATAAATTCGACCACAGGATATCGTCGCCGAGCCAGAAGACATCCCTGTAGCCCTCCATCGGATCATTCAGTTCGGCGGGAGATGCGAAGTAGATTTGCTGATGCTCCAGCTCCTGGTGCTTGCGCAGCAGAGCCTCTGTAGAGCGGTAGCGAAACAGAAACCGTGGCGTCATTTGTGCCCCTCGTGGATCTATTCGTGATCGCTTGGTGCCCGCCGTTCACAGCACGCTAGGTCTGAAGCTCAGGGCCTTCAGAACGCGCAGCACTCAAGTCTGCGTCGCCTCGACCACACTCCAGCGCATCACGTGGAGATCGCCGTCGCGCGGCTCCCGCCACCACTCCTCGCCGAATTTGAGGACGCCGCGAGGAAGCGGCGCCTTTGCGTATGGGTTGTGCACGACGATGAGATCGCGGCCCAGCAAGTCGGGCATCGTCGGCGGCAACAACGGGGTGAACAGAACGGCCGAGCCATCGCGAGAGCACCCATGACAGAACAGCTTCGTAGAAATCGGGGCACCGTTCTGCTTGAGAAGCTCATCGCACAGCGGGTAACGCAGCCCGACGGGTCCGCGAGCACCCAGAACCGGCGCAGTAAATTGGTGTCTCGCGAGCCCAAACAGAGACCGAACGATGTCCGGAACACCGGCATGAAGCTCGGCGTGAGGGATCAACGCCGCATTGATTGCGACGACATACGGTTGAGCGTCGTCCACGAATATCTCGCCGTCACAGGTGCGTGTCCGGAACTTGCGATATTGCTTTAGCTTGGCGCGGACCGCTGCGGTGTAGCGCATCAACATCTTATCGTGATTCGGGATCGTGAAGCCTGGCTCCGATTCGGCGACCGCGTCTTTCCCAGTGCCTCGCGTTGCGAGCGTGGCCTCTATCCAGACCACGGCGCCGTCATCAAGCACGACCTTGATATCCGGACCGTTTCCGGGCGGGCGTTCAAGATGGTGTCTGTAGTCCTGCAACGTGCACGCGAGATGCATCTCCCAGATGCGCGCTTGGAGGGCGCACTTCGAGTCCTCTCGAACGTGATCGTGGCGATCACCGCAAACCTCTCGAAATCGAGCCCACAGCCCCTCGACTTGATCACGGTGGTGCTTCCTGACGTGGCAGTAGAAGGCGTTTTCGACTGCGTCCGGCACGAAGAACGCGTCCTCGCGATACCGGGCAAGGGACGCGGCGCGTTCGGTTTCGTCGAGCGGCCCGAGATCCGGGATGTAGTGCTCTGGTTCTGGTTGATCTTCGGGTCGTGCAAGAGAGCAGTGCGCCAATCCGCTACGAAAGCCGCAATGTACTGCTTCTGCAAACGTCGCGTCCCAGGCGTCAGCGGAAACCGCGCCGTCTAGCAGAGAAAGGTACGCCTCGAAGGTCTCACGATGCAGCGGGCACATAGAACCGACAATGTCTACGCGTTCATCGCAATCGTCGTTGCCGCACCTAACGTATCTCGTGTCACGTCCTGCTTGTGTACTCCAGAACGCCCAGAGCACTCCCTTGGCATCGTCGACGAGCACTCGTTCAGGATGATGATGCTGCGTGAGGCCGTGGCCTGCGGTGTAGGCTGCGAGGGAACTGAGCACGCGGTCGGCATCGGCCTTCACAACCCACGCCGCATAGCCGTTTGGGTTGCCCGCGGGAACACCGTAAACAATGTCCACATGCTCGAAGCTCTCACCAGGCTCCGGACGAACACGGATCCGCGTGTCGCAGTACGGCTCAGAGGGTACGAGTTCGAGGGTCGGCATGAGGAAGACGCTGCTTAGACTTGGTTCAACACCTGTGCAGGCACCGCGCATTCGCTCTCGACCACCCTTGCCAGCAAGGAGCTTCGGGATCGACGCAGGATAGCACGGCGATACCGGCTAACATCGGTGCTCCGAAGGCAGGCTACTCTTCACGCGTAATCGAGAGCACCGCGCGCGCGGCCTCGGGTATGCGAGCGGCGAGCACGTCGAGCGTCCCACTGTCGATGAAGACAGTTTCGATGGCTATGAATTCGTCACGACATTCTACAGCGCGGATGGTTCCGGTGCTTTGAATGTGGCCTATCGCTCGATGGACGCGGAGAGCTGGACGCTGCCGGCTTGCCGGAGGAGTTCGTGCGTGAGGAGACCCGTGAAGCCGAGTACGAAGAGGATTATGGAAATGATTGAAGGCTGATCGCCAGGCGGTCGGCCTACAACGAGTCACCGTTCCCACGCTCAGATCGTGATCAGATCGACGATCAATTCATTGTTATCGTGCGCGCGATGCCGTTCGGATGCGCAGCGAGCACGCGTAAGACGGCGTCGAAGAAACCAAACGGCGGAGGAATGTGATCACTCACGCGAGGTTCCGTTCGTCAGCTCGCCGCGGAAGGCTTTGGCGAGGATGGAAGCGTCGAGTCCGTCAGCGCAATTCTGCGCGGCTCTCGTCATCGTGTTGATGCTGCCGATCCGGGTCCACGCGCTGTCCAGGGTAGCTCGCAGCACGGCCTGTTCGGCCACCGGTGCGAGCGGCAGCGGCTTCCTCCGCATGGAACCCACGTTGAAATGTTGCTGAGCAACTCCCACTTGTTCGGCGCGGACACCGTCGCGTGCCTCTGCAGAGTTCAGGTAGTAGGCAGTAACGTGCGGATCGATACCACGCATGAGGCGAACGATTACGAGATCGGAACAGTTCGCATCGCCGACGTCTCCCGGGATGACGCACGCCGTGCCCGGCGCGCCTGAGCGCACAACCACGAGGTCGCCCGGTCGCAGAGCAGATTTCGAGAGCTTCGCGTGAAACGTCGGGGATACGAAGCGCAGCTCACGCGCATCGAAACGGTTTTCACGCACGTTCTGAGACCGGAGGAACGGAATGCCTGTTGCACAGTACTCGTCCTGCATTGGGCCGACGTGCCCAACTGTAACGTCCCATGCAACCTCCTCCGCCGCGACCCAGCACCACCCCTCCGGCAACTCCGGCAACCCCTCCGCGTCCACCGGCGCCGGTTCCTCGTACTTCTCCTTCCAGCGATCATCCTTCGGCGTCTTGCCGTTCGCCTTCAGCTTCGCCAGCTCGGCTTCTTCCCAGCGCTTGCGGCGTTCTTGGCGGATGCGTTTGAGCAGCTCTTCGGCGGGCTCCACGTCGGGGTGTTTAGCTCGCCAGTCTTTGGTGAGATCGCCGCGAAAGGCTGACGCCAGGACCGATTGGCGAAAGCGTTCGAGCAGCGGCGGAATCGCATCGAGAGCTTCCTTCGCGCGCCGGCTCCTCTGCGTGAGTGCTTCGATCTTCGCGACGATGCGGCGTTGCTCATTGAGCGGGGCGCAGGGAAACTTGGTCGCCGTCAGAAACTTGAAATGTCGGCTATAACCCTTGTCCGGGAGCCGCACCGTGCTCAAGGCCCAGAACGCATACCTGGCGTCGAGGTCGCTCCGAGGAACAAGGACTTTGACTCCGTCAGCTCCCTGCACGAACTCGTGGTCCACGTACTTTACTCGTCGGGTGTGGTCGCCAAACACCAACGCGGGCAGTGGTCCTGGATGGAGCAGCTTCTTGTTGTCCGTGTATCCCCCGATGTGTGCGGCGCCCTGATCCACAACAGAGTATCGACCGGACGACGCATACTCCTTTTCGCTGAGCTTGAGCGGGCTCGTCACGTTCTCGAACGTCTGCTCGAACGCCTGCCACCTCCACCCCACTGGCAGGATTTCAGACGGCCACGAGCCGCACTCGGTCTCGATGTCTTCGTCAACCGGCATCAGCGGGTTCTCCTGCCAGCAAGCCTGACAATCCCTCCAACTCCTCCATCGCCACCTTCAAGTGCCCCATGATCGCATCCGCGATCTCATCCGGCTCCGGCAGCTCGTCGTGATTCCCCGCGCTCTCATCCTTGAGCCACGAAATATCCAGGTTATCGCCGCGCTTCTTGATCTCATCCCGCCCGAAGCATCGAAAGCGCCCCGCTTCGCCTTGATCCGTACGCTTGCTCGTGCCGTCCGGTTTCTTGCCGAAGGTTTTCTCGAACTCAGCGAAGTGCTCGCGCGTGAACGGCGTGCGCTTCCCGAAGGCAGGCATGTTCGTGCGCATGTCGTAGACCCACACGTCCTGCGTGTTGGCCTTGTCGGTCTTGCCGCGCGTGAAGAAGAGCACGTTGGTCTTCACGCCCTGCGCGTAGAAGATGCCCGTGGGCAAGCGCAGGATCGTGTGCAGGTTGCACTTCTCCATCAGGTCGGCGCGAATCTTCGTGCCGGTGTTTTCCTCGAAGAGCACGTTGTCCGGCAGCACGATGGCGGCGCGCCCGCCCGCCTTGAGACCGCGATACACATGCTGCAAGAACGCGAGCTGCTTGTTGCTCGTGGGATAGGTGAAGTCGTCGCGCGTCGGTAGCCCGCCGCCCTTCTTCGTGCCGAACGGCGGGTTCGTGAGGATCACGTCGGCCTTGGGCAGCTCCGCACCCATCGGCGCGAGAGTGTCGCCAAGAAAAAGCTCGCCCTCGATGTCGTGCAGCATCAGGTTCATCAGCGCGAGGCGCCGCGTATCGGGCACCAGCTCCACGCCGTAGAACGCCTTGCGGCGCTGAAACTCCTGCTCGGCCGTCTTCAGCTCGAAGAGATTGTCCGTACGCTCCTTCACGTATCGGTCAGCTGCAATCAGAAAGCCGCCGGTGCCGGCCGCCGGGTCTTGCACCGTCTCGCCTGGCTTCGGCTGCACGCAGCTCACGATGCTGTCGATGAGCGGCCGCGGCGTGAAGTATTGCCCTGCGCCCGACTTCTTCTCGCTCGCGTTCTTTTCGAGCAAGCCCTCGTAGAGATCACCGAGCCCCTCGGTCTTCGCCGAGTACCAATCGAGCGCATCGATCGAATCGACGAGCTTCTTCAAGTGCCGCGGCACCTTGATCGCGGTCGAAGCATCCGCGTAGATCGCCTGGATGCGCGGCGCCGCCTCGGTGCCCAGGTGCAGCAGCAGCTCACGATAGAACTTGAGTTGATCGTTGCCCTCGGTGGCGAGCAGATCATCCCAGCGGTAGTCCGCGGGCAGCTGCCAACGCCGGTTGTTCTGGTCCGTCTCCTTGGCCATTTTCAGGAAGAGCAGCCACGTCAACTCGGTCACGTACTCGTGGTAGGTGATGCCGTCGTCGCGCAGCACGTCGCACAGGTTCCAGAGCTTTTGGACGATATCGTGGGTGGTGGTCATGGATGATTTACGCGTCGGTCGGGGCGGGCAGGTAGACCCGCGTCAGGGGGACGAGGCGCCGAGTCTCTTCATCGAGTTTCTCGTAGTTCTCCAAGACCAGCTCTCTCAGCAACGGCAGGTCGATCAACCTGAGCGGCACATTTGAGCGGTCCGCCTCGTAGAGAGCGTCCTTAGCAAACCCGCCGGTGCTAACGAACAGGCACCGATCACCAGGCTTTCGGCCACCCAAGAAGGACCGCACGATCGGTGCTCCGATCTTCCCGTCGCGGTGTTTTACTTCGACGAAGATGCGCGGCTCCTGCAGACCGAGACCATCGGGGGAAGCGAAGATATCGACCCCGCGGTCGGCGCCTTTGGGCGAGACCCGCGCTTTGTAACCCATTGCCCTCAAGATACCTGCGACGAAGCGCTCCATCTCGTCGGGGTCAAGGGCGTTGATCATGTCTTCCACGAACGTCCCCGCTTGGGCGATGACCGACGACGTCTGCATTCCCATGTCCACTTCGATCGCAGTCTTTGCTGACGCCGGAGAGATATCGACTTGCAGCGGTGCATCAATCGCAACCGATCTGATTCGCAGATCACTCGCGGCTTCATCGTTCGGACGAAAGAGCGTCAGGGTGGCACCAAGCGTGTTCCGCGTGGCTACGTCGAGTGCATCGCGGCTGACCCGACGCGTCCATTTCACATTCCGCTGGTACGGCATCTGTTGTTCGACGTGCTGAACCTTGCCTGTGACCGTGCCAAGGAAGTAGCAACGCTGTGCGGCGTCGTACGTCACGACTTCGTCGTCGTTCGCGATCTCTTCATGGAATCGATACAGCTGACCGGCGGCGTTGATGATCTTGCCTTCTTTGCGGTCGGGGTAACACGCCTTCAAGCGGGCGACGATTTGGTCGCGCGACGTTCCCCGCGGGATAGCGCCAAGCTCGTCTGAAAAGCCAACAGCGACGAACCCCTTTTCGATGAACTCTTCGACGTGACTCGAATTGCTGCCGGCTCGCACCATCCACAAGGGCTTAGTCATGTTTTGTGCCGTCCTTCGAGTTGGTGACGCGCCTGGGTGATCTCCGCGGCGAGACGTTTCTCGTCGGGAAGTTTCGTGTGGTACTCGGCCGCGAGCACTTTGTTCGGCAAGCCTTCCAGCGCGTACTTCGCAACCGCGGCCCCTTTGCCGGCGCATAGGATCAAGCCGACGGGTGGATTCTCACCGGGCGTCATCCAGTGCTCGCGCGCGTAGTTCAGATACATGTGCATCTGTCCCGCGTCCGCGTGGGTGAGTTTGCCGAGCTTCAGATCGATGACGACGAGGCAGCGCAGAGCGCGGTGGAAGAAGAGAAGATCGACTCGATACCATTCGTCGTCGATCCGCAGCCGTCGCTGGCGGCCCACGAACGCGAAGTCGCCGCCCAGCTCCAGGAGGAACGTCTCGAGTTTCTCGATCAGCGCGGCTTCGAGATCGCTCTCGGAATACTCGTCGCGTAGCCCGAGGAACTCCAAGACGTACGGACTCTTGATCTCGTCTTCGGGGGACAACGTGTCGTCCGGCTGCGCGGCGGCACCGTCAGTAAGCATCTTGCGTTTGTTCTTCGAGAGCGCTGTCCGCTCGTAGAACTGTGTATCGACTTGCCGTTCGAGCTGACGCACAGACCACCCACCGCGTAGTGCTTCCGCCTCGTAGAACGCACGAGCAGCGGCGCTCGGCACGGCGAGCAGACGAACGTAGTGCGACCACGGCAGTAGCAGGTCGGGCGTCACGGATCCGGCAGACGGTGTCTGCCGAATCGCCGGAGATTTCGACCGCCCCGCAGTCGCGCCAGATTCGGCAGACAGTGTCTGCCGAATTGGCCACGTCACATAGAACGCTCGCATCTGTCGAAGGTTGCGCTCGGAGAAGCCGCGGCCGAATCGGGTGGTGAGATCAGTAGAGAGCTGCGCGAGCACTTCTTCGCCGTAGCCTGCGCGCTTTTCACCGTGCTGCTCGCGCTCGATGATACGCTGACCGATCAACCAGTACGTCCTGGTCATGACGGTGTTGACCGCACGCGCCGACGCCAGGCGCGCCGATTCGATGAGGCCGACTACTTCC
>JADGRG010000571.1 GCA_017881145.1 Sandaracinaceae bacterium
AAAAGCCGTCCGTGTTGAGCAGGCGCAGGTGGGAAAGTCGCGCGCGGGTCGCCGTGAGCTTGTCCGCGATCTCAGCCTTGCGCGAGAGCGCTTCGGCGCTTTGCGCAAGGCGCAGAAAGCTCGCTAGGTCTTGGGCGGCGAGCACGAGCTTACCCTGGGCTAGCTCGGCGTCCGCGAGCTGGCAAAGCAAGAGCGGGTCGGGATCGAGCGCATAGGCTTGCCGCAAAGCTTGGAGATGGAGCGCTGTGTCACCTTTCTCGGCCGCAAGGCGAGCCTCTGCCAGCTTCTTCTGCGCGACGAAGCGATCTTCCGGGCTCGGCCCAGGCGCAGTCGAGGGCAGGTTCTCGGCTGCGAAACCCCCAGGCTTCGGCTCCTGCGACCGACTCGCCGACGGCGCACCGCGCGGGTCGTCATCGCGCTTCCTCTGAAACCACAGGAGCCCGAGCGGTAAGCGCACGTCGACCAAGAGCGCGTCGGTAGGCGCCGCTTGGGACAGAGCGTGCTGCCATTCGATGCCCACCACGCTGTAGCCGACCGTGGCGTGGGTCATCAGCCCACCACTCGAGATGCGCCCCAGCCCGGCTTGCGCGAACCAGCCGTCGAGCGTGTTCAACTCGAGCTCGGCACCGAAGGCGAAAGAAGCGAGCGCACCTAGCTCCGCTGTCAGGCCAGCGTTCAGGAACCACGGCTCATACGCGTAGAGCGCTCCCACGCGTGCACGTCCAAGGAAATTGTTGTCGATGGCGTGACCCAGGCCCAAGCCCACGCCGCCCACCAGCTGGCCGTCCACGCCCAAGCCCTGCCTGCGCCCGAGCCCTGCCTGCGCCTCGGCGCTGACGAGCGCGGCGCCCGAGGCTGCAAATGCGGTGCCGAGGCATGCGATGAACCAGAGGGTGCGCAACGCCGCGACTCTACGTAGGCCAAGACAGAGCGGTCAAGCAGCCGCGGTGGCGTTCGGCAAGCGCTAGCGTGCCAGTCGCTGGCACTCGCGAGCGTAGGCGCCGGTCGCGACGGTCCCGCACTTGCGATAGGCGTTGAGGGCGGCTGAGTGGTCGCCGAGCCCTTCCAGAGCTGCGCCCAGCACGATCCAGCCCTCCGAGTTCTTGGAATCAGCCTCGACCGAACGCGAGGCGTAATCCTTGGCCAACCCGTTGTCGCCGGCGTTCAGGTGCAGATACGCAATGCGAGAGAGAGCAACGGCGCCGCTGGGCTGGATCGAAAGCGCACGATGATAGGCCTCAAGCGCAGCTTTGCGCTGGCCTCGACGGCTCAGAGTTTGGCCGGCGGAGAGCAAGTCGCTGTAGGCGGGCACCAGCTCGTGATGTGCCACTTCGGCTTTTGCGGGCTCCGCGCTCTGGGCGCGAGCGGGGGCAGCGACTCGCACTGGCGTCGGTGTGGATGGCACGACCGCCGCGGTCTGCGGCTCCGCGGCAACCACTCGAGTTGGCGTCGGTACGGGAGGCGCGGCAGCTGCGCGCGACGGTGCGGCGTTGGCCGTTCCTGCCGCGGCGGCAGGAAGCTCGGCCGTTCCTGCCGCGGCGGCAGGAAGCTCGGCAGCTCTGCTTTCGGCTCTGCTTTCGGCTCTGCTTTCGGCCCGCAACACCCGGTTAGCTGCGGCGTGCGGAACGGCGGCGGCAGGTTGCGCGGCGATGGGCATCGGCAGCTCAGCGCTGATGGAAGCGCCGAGCTCCACGGGCGCGGGCATCACGAACTTGTGGTAGCCGGTGTAGAGCAGGATCGACACCAGCGAGACGCCGAAGATCGAGAGCGCGACGATCATCGCGCGCCGAGAAGCGTGGGGCATCACCGGCGACGGATGGTCGTCGTCCCAGCTTTCGTGGGCGTGGGCCGACGGGCGTTCGGAGAAGAATGCGGACGAGAGGTCATCCAGGCCATCCTCGTGGAACGGATGCGCCGCAGGACCCGAGGGGGGCGGCGACGAGTGCGACGTGTGCACTGGTCCAGTCGCGCGCGGCGGCGGCGTGCTGGTCAGCTCGGACAACGAGACGAGGCGCGGCAGCGGCGAGCCTGCCCTCGGAGCGTTGTACGAGGCGCCGGGGTCGGACTGCTCGCGGTCCGCGACCTCCGGGACGCCGGCAGGCGGAGGTGCGCTCGGACGAAGGCTCGGTCGGACGCTCTGCGGCGCGCGAGGGCGCAGGCTTTTGCGTCCCTGCTGTTTGCGAAGCCCGCGCCGTGCCATTGAACCAGTATCCACGGCGTGCGCTGCACACGCAATCCGCAAGCCTTCTTTTGCGCGGGTTTATCGCGAATCTAGTGAGCCTACCCGGGCGTTAGCTTCGCGGCTCTCGGCCCGGCTCATAGCCCAGGTTCGAAGCGAGCCACTTCTCAGCTTCGGCGAGGGGCACACCCTTGGCCGCTGCATAAGCCTCGACCTGATCGCGCTGCAAGCTGCCGACCGCGAAGTAGCGCGCGCTCGGATGGGAGAGGTAGATCCCGCTGACCGAAGCCGCAGGCAACATCGCACAGCTTTCCGTGAGCTGGAGGCCCGCGTCCGTGGCATGCAGGAGCGCGAAGAGCTTGTGCTTCTCGCTGTGGTCCGGGCATGCCGGGTAGCCGAATGCCGGACGGATGCCGCGGAAGCTCTCGGCGCGTAGATCGGCAAGTGTAAGGTTCTCACTGCGGCCATAACCCAGCTCGGAGCGCACGCGCTTGTGCAGGAGCTCCGCGAACGCCTCAGCCAAGCGGTCGGCCAACGCCTTCACCATGATGGCACTGTAGTCGTCGTGGTTACGCTCGTAAGCTTGAACCAGGGCGTCCGCCCCGAGCCCCGCCGTGACGGCAAAAGCACCGATGTGATCAGCGAGGCCCGAGTCTCTGGGTGCGACGAAGTCGGCCAGCGATTTGCTCGACCCGTCGTCGTCTTGGATGTTCTGCTGGCGTAGCATGTTGAAGCGCACGAGCGTGTCTTTGCGTGACTCATCGGCATACACGACGATGTCTTCACCTGCGCCCTCGGCCGGCCAGAACCCATACACGGCGTTCGCCTCCAGAAGCTTGTCGTCGATGATCTTCTGCAAGAGCTTCTTGGCTTCGGCGAAGAGCTCGCGGGCGGCCTTGCCCCGCTCTTTATGATCGAGCAACTCCGGGAACTTCCCGCGCAGCTCCCAGGCATGGAAGAAGAAGGTCCAGTCGATGTATTCCGCGATCTCGGCCAGCGGAAAGGCACGCAGCTCACGCACACCGATGAACTCGGGCTTGGCGATATCGGCCGACTTCCACTCGACTTTCACCCTGCGCCGCTTGGCGTCGGCAAAGCTGTAGCTCGGCTTCTGACGCTTGCGCGCATGCAGCACGCGCAGTCGCTCCTGGTCGGTGCGATTGTCGCGATCGAGTGTGAGACGCCGCACCGGATCCATTAGGTCCGACACCACGCCGACCACACGCGAGGCGTCTAGCACGTGTAGTGTCGGCCGAGTGTAGGCCGGCGCGATCTTCACCGCTGTATGCTCGCGGCTGGTGGTCGCGCCACCGATCAAGAGCGGCAGTGTGAGCTCGCGCCGCTCCATTTCGGCGGCGACGTAAGCCATCTCTTCGAGCGAGGGAGTGATCAAGCCCGAAAGCCCGACGATGTCTGCGCCCTCGGCCAAAGCGCGATCGAGGATCTTGTCACCGGGCACCATCACGCCCAGGTCGATGACCTCGTAGTTGTTGCAGCGCAGCACGACCGCCACGATGTTCTTACCGATGTCGTGAACGTCGCCTTTGACGGTGGCGATCACGATCTTGCCCTGGGTGCGCGCTCCGCCGGCAGCACGCTCGGCTTCCATGATCGGTAAGAGCTGCGCCACGCCCTGCTTCATGACGCGCGCGCTCTTCACCACCTGCGGCAGGAACATCTTGCCCGCGCCGAAGAGGTCGCCGACGACCTTCATGCCGTCCATCATCGGACCTTCGATCACGGTCAGCGGGCGCTGATACTTCTGCAGCGCTTCCGCGACGTCCGCCACGATGTGCTCGGAGAGCCCGTGCACCAGCGCGTGCGCGATGCGCGCTTCCACGCTGCCTGCACGCCACTGCAGGTCGACCTCGCGCTTGACGCCTTCGCCCTTGAACTGGTCCGCGAGCTCGACCAAGCGCTCGGTCGCATCCTCGCGCCGGGCGAAGAGCACATCTTCGACGTGCTCACGCAACACCGGATCGATGTCCTGGTAGACCGCGAGTTGCCCCGCGTTGACGATGCCCATGGTAAGGCCGGCCTTGATGGCGTGGAACAAGAAGGCCGAGTTCATGGCCTCGCGCACCGCATCGTTGCCGCGGAACGAGAACGAGAGGTTCGAGATGCCACCGCTGATCATCGCGCCCGGGCAGCGCTCTTTGATAGCTTTGGCTGCCTCGATGAAGTCGAGCGCGTAGCGATCGTGTTCCTTGATGCCGGTGGCAATCGCCAGCACGTTCGGATCGAAGATGATGTCGGTAGGTTCGAAGTCGAGCTGCTCGGTGAGCAACTTGTAGGCGCGCTGGCAGATCTCGATCTTGCGCGCGGCGGTGTCGGCCTGACCTTGCTCGTCGAAGGCCATCACGACCACGCCTGCACCGTAGCGTTGCACCTTGCGTGCGTGGTCCAGGAACGCCGCCTCGCCTTCCTTGAGCGAGATGGAGTTGACGATGCTCTTGCCCTGCACGCACTTGAGGCCCGCCTCGATCACCGACCACTTGGAGCTGTCGATCATGATCGGCAGCTTGGCGATGTCCGGCTCGGTCGCCAGCATGTTGAGGAACTTGGTCATGCAGCGCTCGGAGTCGAGCAGCGCCTCGTCCATGTTCACGTCGATGATATTGGCGCCACCTTCGACCTGATCGCTTGCAACGCTCAGGGCCTCGGCGAACTTCTCTTCGCGCAAGAGCCGCAGAA
>JADGRG010000572.1 GCA_017881145.1 Sandaracinaceae bacterium
AATCGATAGGGGCGAAGGTCCTGCGTTTTCCCAGCGCGCGGGCGTTCGCGCGCGGCCACGGTGGTTCGGGTGGGCATCACGGCTCGCCCGGCACGCCAGAGATGCCGAACCCCGAGCGGGAGCCGCGCGCCCTGGGCGACCGGCCGTTGATCGTGCTCTGGTCACTCTTCGCTTGGACGTTGGCTGCCTTGCGATTGCGGCTCGCAGTGGTGCACCACGAGGTGTTCGGGGTGGATGCCACGCTGGCGTTCTTGGTCGCGTGCGTGCTACCGCTCTTCTGCGCAGCCACGCTGCTGCGACCTCTGCGCAACGCGCTACGCCGCTGGCGTGCGTGACCACGATGGGTCACCACGACCGCTGCGTGTTGCGCTCGACGCAGCCGGGATTATTCGACCATCGTCATGACCCGTGAACCGTCCGCTCCACGAGCTTCGACCTCAAGAGGGGCCGAATATCCTGGATACAAGCTTGGTCCTCGGAGGCTGCATGACCCCGCGCACCCTTGCCACGCCTTCAGCATCCGAACCGTCCCTGCCCGAAGCGGTAAAGACCCGCTTCAACCGTACCGGCGTTGCGCTTGCTCTTGCCGTGCTCGGGCTCTTCTTGGTCGCGCTTTGGGTCTGGAATAAGGGCATGGAGCAGCGAGCGATCCGGCACTTGCCAGAGCAGGAACGGCGCGCCCTCTACGACCGGACGCTGCGCACCCTGCAAGCGCCCTGCGGCTCTGGAGAACGCTTGCCGGGGCTCGAAGCCTTCTGCCGCGAGCAAGCCGCGTTCATCGTCGAGTTCCCTGAATGCGATGCCGAGTGCGCAGCATTGGCGAGGGGACAGACGAGTCGGCCGACAAAGTAGGCTGTTCGTCCATTTGGGGGCCGCGCGCCTGTGACTCATCCAGCCTGCGCAAGGCTTCGCGTGCTTCCTGGATGCCGACGTCGCGCGCGGCGAGGAGCAGGCCGCGCGCCCGCATGCCGACCAGCACGGCCGCCACCAGCCGCCGCCGTTCGGGATCGTGGCCGATCAATGCCCGATAGAGCTCGGCTCGGATGGCGCGGCGTGACATCCCGCCGGGCGCGTCTGAACCCGCCGCCAGCAGCCCCGTGAGTCTCCGCCACGCATAGTCGTACGAAACAGGTGAGATGCACTTGCCGTCCTTCAAAATCTCCGCCACCCGCATGCGCCGGTAGATCTGATCCGAGCTGAACATCGATTCGCGCAGCAGGCTGCACTTGTCATCCTGGCTGCTGTCGATGGTGGCGCGGACCACCTCCTCCGCGTAGCGGTCGCTCGGCAAGATTTCGAGCAATCTCCGTGCGCCAGCTTCATCGCCGCCCAGCATCACGGCGATCGCCGCAAAGCGACGTGCGTGGCGATCATCGAGCAACCCAAGCAGCTCCTCGTCATTGGCGGAGTTGGCCGAATAACCGATTGCGAGCGCTGCCAGGAGCTTGATCGCGCCGGATGTGATCTCACCCCCGAGCAGCGGCAACAATTGCGGCGACAGCTCCGCGCTCGGCTTGCGCCACAGGCCGTTCAGGAACGCGATGCGTGCGCGCTCCGGAGCATTGCAGTCGAGGATCTTCGCGAGCAACGTCGCCAGCATGGTGGCGTCGGCCATCTCTGTCAGCGCCACACCTGCTGCGACACCCAGCCGTGCGTCGTCGTCTGGATCCTCGACGATCGTGACCAGCTGGTTCACCAGCTCAGGGTCGGAGTCACCACGCAGGAACGCGAGCCCGGAGATCGCCTCCATGCGATGACTGTAGGCCAGCTCGGACGAGGCGCTCGGGTGCGAGAAGTCCACCTTCTCATCTCGTTTCAGCATACCGGTCAGGGCCTTGTGCACGAGGCCGCGTGGCAGTCGGCCCTGCGCGGCAGGGCACGCGGCGGCGCACCGGTGCTCGCGCACGGGCGTGCGGACAGGCCGTGCGGGGTGGGCGCGGTCGCCGAGTGAGGCAAGGGAGAAGGGCCAATCGGTGAACATCTGCGGGCTCCTACGTCTTGGTCGCGTGACCCACGATTGAACGTACGCACCGGCACGTCACGACCACGTCGAGAACCGGCATCGACTCGTCAACAAAGTCTCAAGGGTGTGGCTCAGCCGGCGCGCCGACAGCGCTCCGCGGCGTCTAGCACCCAGGCGGACGGCGATCGTGACGTCTTCTTGATGGCAAGTACTTGCGGCTTGACGTTCTCGTGATGCCCCGGTGCGCACCATGATCACCGAGCCGAACACTCGCAATTTCGCGGGCGTTTCGTACCGGCGGTCATCCTGTGAACAACCACGGCGCTCTCATGTTCGTCATCCCGACATACCGCCTGCGCGAGGTGGCGGAGACCATCCGCCTCTACGACGAGCACTTCTTCCGGAACGGCCACGCGGTCGACCTCTGTGTGTTCGACGATTCAACACCTGCGATGCAGCAGAAGTACTTTCCGTTGCTCGAACAGACTCCGACGCACAACGCCCTCTACTACGTGGGCCCGCGCGAGAAGGAGGCTTTCACCGCGTACCTGAACCAGAGACTGCGCGATCGCAAGCTCGAACCCCTGGTCCGAAACCTCTTCCGGCCGAGCTACGGCGGCAATCGCAACGTCGCTCTCATGTACACGCTCGGAAGCCTCTTCGTCAGCGCGGACGACGACATGCGACCTTACACGCTGGTGGAGGACAGCCCCGAGTCGCTCTCCGACCGCGAGGTCGCACGCGGCAAGCTCCTGCCGTCCGGACACCCCGGCGTCAGCCAGAAGTCGTTCGACATTCTCGCCGCGTTCCACGACGTTCTGGGCAAGCGCGTGGAGGACCTGCCTGCCAACTACATGCATGGCAGGTTGGTCCGAGACAGCTCGATGGATCTGCTCACCAACCGGTCGCAAGGACTCACGCGCGAGAACTCGCTCTTGCTCGAAGAAGGCGATCTGGATGGGCGGGCGATCGTGAAGGTCGCCCAGACCTTCCGCTCTGGCACAGCGGACGCAGACGCCATCGACTATGTGGAGATGGCCCTCGATGACCAGGCGCAGCTGCGCTTGGAAGATCTGAACACGCAGTACGTGCTGGTGAACTTCCGTCCCACGGTCACCAAAGAGAACTGGCGCTTCGACTGCGGGGTGGCTGGCTACGACAACACCTTTGGTCTGCCTCCTTTCTTTCCTACTCGCCTGCGCTTCGAAGACTACATCTATCGGCTTTGGCTGCAGCAGCCTGGCATCGTGAGCGCGCACGTGGACGCGGCCCAGACGCACATCAAGAGCAACTATATGCGCAATCCTCTTGCTGCCGAGCTCTTCAACGAGGAAGTCTGCAATCTACTCAAGACCAACATCCGGA
>JADGRG010000050.1 GCA_017881145.1 Sandaracinaceae bacterium
AGCAGCCACTCGGCCGCAGCCTCTTGTTTCAGATTGCCGACTTCGCGTGCGGCTTGCAGTGCCTCGTCGAGCGTCGCGATGGCCCGCGTGAGATCATGCAGAGCTACGGCCGCCATGCCAAGGGCGACGAGAGCGCGGCTTGCCAGCGCGCGGTCCCCTGTTTCATCCGCGATTTCGACGGCGCGTTCGGCGTGTTCGAGCGAGGCACGCGTCGCACCGCGCTGGCGGTGGATGATCGAAAGGTACAGGTAAGCGTTGCCTTCGAGGCGTCGATCGCCAATCTCGTGCGCGATTTCGAGCGCCAGCGCGAGTTGTTCGTCGACGGTTTGGCGATCCCCGGACAGTAGCAACGCATAGCCCTCGATGCGGCGATCACCGGTGGCGCGTGCGAGCCACAGGGCGTCGGTGCCGTGCTTCGCGCTGCGCTGCGGCTGGCCGATGGCTTGCAGGGCGAAGCCGAGCGCGAGCAATCCCATGGCTTCGAGCACGCGGTCGCCAAGCGCGCGCGCGATCGGCAGGCTCTGCTCGGCACACTGAACGGCGCGTCCCGAGTCGCCGGCAACGTGGTGCGCCCAGGCAAGCACCTTCAATGCAGTCGCGGCTTCGCTGTGGGCTTGCAGCTGCTGCGCGATCGCGAGTCCTTGATCGGCTGAGTCCACCGCGAGGCGTGGCTGCCCGAGCGCATGGTACGCATCGCCTCGTGCCACGAGCGCATAGGCTTGGGTAGGTCGATCGTCCTCGCCAACGGCCAGATCGAGCGCGAGGCTGCAGAGCCGCAGCGCACTGCGTGAATCGCCGAGCTGTTGGTGGGCGGTGGCGATGTGCGCGAGCAAACGCCCATGCAGTCGGCGATCCTGGCGGCTCTCGGCGATGCGGGCGGCGGCCTCACACCACGCGATGCGTTCTCGGGGATGTTGGCGCAGGCGCAGCACGAAGGCCGCGTCCGGAGCGCGGCTTGCCAAGTCCGCCGCCTCGGCATCGCTGTGCGCCTGACGGCAGCAGTGCTCGAACGCCGCGCGAAGGTGCACCCACTCTCGATCGACGACAGCCAGGCTCTCCTCGGCCGCACCGGATTGCGCGGCACGGTTCAGGTGCTGCAGCAGCGTTAGATAGTGGCGCGCATGAATCAACGAGGAAAGCAGGCGATCTTCATCCGCAAGTCGAGCGTCGGCGAAGAGTCTGACCAAATCATGCAGGCGGTAGCGCGCGGCTTCACCAGCACCGTCCCATTCAAGCAGGTGGAAACGCAGCAGCGTCCCGATGCGCGCGTCGCCCTGCTCGTCAGAGAGTTGCCAGACCGCAGCGGCCGCAGCCCGATCGAAGTCTTTCGGGAATACGGCCAGCGCGCACAGTCCGCGCTGATCGGTGCGGTCGAGCATCCCGTAGCTGATCGCGAAAGAAGCCTGCACGCCTCCCGAGGCATCCGTGGCGTCGAGCTGGCGCAAGCGACCATGGTCGTCGGCCAAGCGCGACGCATACTCGGACGGGCTGAGATCGGGCCGCTCCGCGAGCGCGCGGCCTGCCAGGCTCAGCGCAAGAGGCAGCCCTCCGCACAGCGTCGCGAGCTGTTCCCCGACGGACTTTGCGTGCGGTGCCAGCGTACCGATCAGGTCCTGCGACTCCTGCGATTGGAGTGGAGAAAGCGGCAGTGAGTAAAGCCCTGGCAGCGCAAAGCGCTGGCGCGACGTAATGAGCAGCAAGCAGCCTTCAGGCGGCAACAAGGGATCGAGTTGCTCGCGGCTCGCGGCATTGTCCATGAGGAGCAACGCGCGCTCGCCACGCAGCGTCGAGCGATAGGCGGCTGCCACTTCGCTTTCGGTCGTCGGCGCCGGACGCGCCGGATCGATCGAACGAATCACGTGCAGCATGGCTTCGGTAGGAGTCATCGGTGAGGTGGCACCCTGCAAGTCCAGATAGAACTGCCCGTCGGGGAAGCGCTCGCTCCACCGCTCAGCAACGAGCAGCGCGAGTGCCGTCTTGCCGATGCCGCCCATGCCGTGGATCCCCACGACGCTCGGGTTGTGTCGGTCGAGTTGGGCTTGCAGCTCGGCGAGTTCGCGCAGTCGGCCGGTGAAGTTGAGCGGGGGACGCGGCAGTTGATGGACGGCCGGAAGTGGCGTCTGCAGAGCCTCGGCCGCAGCCGCCGCTTCGGCTTCCGCAAACAGCTCTTCCGATCGCAGCCCGAGCGCGCCGGCGATGGCACCCAGGGTCTCTGGGCGCGGGGCGTCCGTGCGCCCGGCCTCGATGCGCTTGAGCGTCTTTTCACCGACGCCGGCCTTGTATGCGAGCTGTGCCTGCGTGAGGCCGCGTCGATACCGTAGCGTTCGGATATGCGCCCCAAGCCATTCCGAAGGATTCACGATCTCAACGCTTACCTTATCGGGCTACGGACCGCTAGGCCTGTGGCGCGACCAACGAAGGCTGAAGCGGATCTCGCCCGCTTGAGTCTGGGCATGGATCGCCGTGCGCTCGCGCTCTGGATTTCATCAGATCTCCGAGTAGTTGGAGGATTGAGGAACTGCCCGTGAGACGCAACGGCCAGGTCTCCCGTTGCGAGGGAGCCTGGCCGTTCGAGCGTGCTAGGGGCAGCGGTGTACGCCGTGTTCGACTACATCGGCGGCGG
>JADGRG010000573.1 GCA_017881145.1 Sandaracinaceae bacterium
CGGGCAAGAGTCGCTTGCTCGCAGAGTCGGTCCGGCTAGCGCAGACACACGGATTCGTCACCGTGCAGGCCGTGGCGCGAGGGCAGCACGGCACGGAAACCCTCAGCGACGAGCTCGTCCACGCGCTCAAGCTGAGCGCACCGGAAGAAGCTGCGATCACGCTCGGCGCGCGGACCTCGATCTTTGAGGGGCTCGCTCCAAGAGACGCGGCCCGAGCCAAGGCACCGCTCGGCGAAGCACGCGCGCGTCGGCAAACGGCGCTCACCCAATGGTTCTGCGAGGTCGCTCGTCGCCGTCCGTTGCTGGTGGCAATCGACGACGTGGACCGTGCGGACGATCTCTCTGCGGCGTTCATCGCTGCTCTCGCGCACCAAGCCCGAACCCTGCCGCTCGTGATCATTGCGACGCGCGACCAAGCCAAGGCTGACGGAGCGTTCTCTGCGCTGGCTGCGCTGCGGCAGATCGCGGGCAAGCTCACGCTTTCATCGCTCGACGAGCCGCACATCGCGGCGCTGGTCTCGTCGCTCTTCGGCGATGTGCCGAACGTCGATAGGCTGAGCGATTGGTTGTATCGCGTGGCGCACGGCAACCCCGCGCTCACCCTCGAGCTTGCGGAGCACTTGCTGGTACGCGGCGTCGTGCGTTACGTCGAAGGCACCTGGGTATTGCCAAGCGAAGAGATTGTCGAGGCCGTGCCCGAAGATCTCACGCAGACACTCGGCTTGCGGCTCTTGCGTTTGCGGCCAGCGGCGCGTGCGCTCGCGGAGCTGATGAGCGTGCGCCGCGGCGGGCTTTCGCTCGCGCTCGCGGCCGCTGTCGGTGAGAGCGAGCTGAGCGAGCTCTTGGCGTCTGTCGACGAGCTGGTTCGCGCGGGTATCGTCGAGCTTGCAGGCCAAAAGTACGTGTTCGTGCAGCAAGCCATGCGCGAGGCCGTGGGTCGCAGCTTGAACACCGAGCGCCAAGCAGTGCTGCATGAGCGCTTGGCGCGCGCGCTCTTGGGTGAGGTGAGCCTGGACGCGCGCCTGGAGGCAGGCTGGCACCTCGTGCACACGCACAACGAGCTGCAGGGTGCGCAGCTGCTTGCGACTGTCGGCCCGCGGCTGGTCGGGGATGGGATCAACACGGCCAGCGCGATTCCTGCGCTCGAAAAGGCGTTGGCAGTGTACGAGCGGCATGGTCAACCACTCGCCGAGCGTTTGCGCTTGCGCTCGTTGCTCGTCATGTCCGCCTATCTGCTCGATTACCGCCTCGCCCAACGCTATGGCGAAGAAACCATCGCGCAGCTCTACGAGTGCTCTGGGTTCGCCATGGCCGATCGGTGGCGACCTCGTCTGGGTGGCCTGCTCGCACTGCTCTGCGCGATGGTGGTGACCAACGTCAAACGCTGGTTCGTACGTGCGCGCGACCGCGCTCCTAGCACGATGACAGCACTCGTCTATTTCTCGCGCAGCATCATGGGCCTGATGGGTGTGCGTGCGACGGCGCTCGATGGCCCCGGAACTGCCGCGCTCTTCGCCCGCATGGCGTCCATGAGCGTCTTACCGTCGCCGATGGCGACACGCGCGGTGTACCTCGCTTCGAAAGTGTTCGCGCTGCAGCCCTTGGGTCGCCAAGGAGAGCTGCACGGAGCGATTGCCCGAGCCCTGGACACGCTGCAGAACCGCGGCGCGTGGCCGCTGAAAACCACGGAGCGACAGGACTTGCTCGTCGGCCTGCTGCTCAGCGACGGCATCGACGAATGCTATCGCGAACGCTCGCAGGCACTCGAGCGCGCGTCGCGTCTGGACGGACTCGGCACCGAGCGCGCCGCGGCCGGTGCCAAGCGCATCCGCATGATGTATCACACGATCCGCGGCGAGACCGAGCTCGCCGATCGCGAGCGCAGGGCACTCGAGCTACACGGCATCCAAGGTGGAACGACTTGGCAGTTCGAGTGGTTCGCGGTTCCGCTGGAAGGCCTGTACGGTGCACTGCACGGCGATCTGCTCGCCGCGCGCCGCGCGCTCGACAAGCTCGACGCGATGCTAAGCCATGTGCCATCGCTCGAGCCACAGCGCGACGCCGTGCGCATCGGCTATCACTACCGTCGCGGCGAGCATGAACGCGCCATCGCTCTCGGCGAAGCATTCATGGCGAAGCATGCGCCTGCCACGATGATCGGCTGGGGACCGGCCTACGGCATGATCGCGATGTCGATGGTGGAGCACGGAAGCGCGAGCCGCGCGCTCGAGGTGTGCGGACGCGCGCTGTCGGCGCTAACCAACGAAGATCAACCGTACTTCGCGACGTATGCATGGGTGATGGCAGCGCAAGCGGCGGCCCACGCTGCGCTCGGCAATACCGAGCGCGCCGAGTCGACCATGCGGGTCATCGTCACGCGCTTGTCGGACGCAGGCGAGCATGCGGCGGTCGCGCTGCTGCACGAGACGCGCGCGCGCATCGCCTGGCGCCTCGGCGATCGCCACGGACTGCAACAAGCCGTGGCGAACATGCGGCAAGCGGCGCTTGCATCCGGGAGCGCTTCACTCGTCACGATCGCCGATAGGCTGGCCCAGTTGCGCACCGGTCAGACGCACAGCTCCCCGGCGCCGACATCGCGCACCACGTTACGGGGCGTGAAGGTTGGTTCGTCCCATCTCGAGAGCGAGAACACCGCCGTCACCGAATTCTTGCTCGGCAAGAGTCCAACCGACCGCGCGCGTCACGCGCTGCACATGCTCGCTCAGGCCACGCACGCCACACGAGGCTTTCTCTACACGCGCAGCGCCGGTCAGCTGACACTCGCAGCCTCGCTCGATGACGTAGACCCGCCTCCGCCGCTCGAAAGATCTCTGCTCGGCCTACTCGAACGGCGCTCGGGCGCGGGACAGTACGTGCTTGAGATGGATGATCGAGGAGCGTCCGAACAGCCGCCACCGCAACCTGCGCGCCTTCACGTGCTTGCCTTGGCGAGCGAACCCGGCGGAGAATGCATCGCCGTCGCGGCCCTGCGGGAAGGCATCGAGCCAGTCGCCCGCATGCGCGCCCCATTGCTCGGTGAGGTCGGTCGCGTGCTTGGTGCGACGCTCATCGCGGAGACTGCGCTCGTGCCTGCGCGGGCCGAGCGCTGAACGAATCCCGGGAGGCGGCACGCTTTGGTCCTGCGCCTCATGCTGCGACCACCTTGCGGACCGCTGTGGCCAACGCCTGTGACGCTCGACCAGAATTGGATCATGGGCGATGGGCAGTCACACGACCTGGCCGCGGCGGTCCTCGACCGTCAAAGATCCGAACCTTAGTATTCCCTTCGAAAGTGCGCCGATCGCGCCACTTCAACCGAAAGAACGCACACGATGCACCGCTTCGCACGCTTTAGTGTTCTGCTCTTGGGCACGGCCCTCGCCAGCGCGTCCTGCTCGTCCTCGTCGAAGAACCAGCCCGATTCCGGCGGGGCCTCGTGCAAGGACGGGGGGCTACTCATCGACGGACAGTGCGCGCCCCCGACGTCCGTGACGTCGTGCAAGGGTGGAGGCCTACTCATCGACGGCCAGTGCGTGGCTGTGACGTCCCCCTGGACCGAGATCAAACCGGGAGGCACCACGACCTGCATGCGGGGAGATCCGTACTCGTTCTTCGTGCATGTCGGGACGTCGAACAAGCTCCTCATGTACTTTGCGTTCGGCGGCTTTTGTTACAACGCCAAGCTGTGCGCGGTCGACGCGCCGAACTGTGTTCCGAAGATCAACGTGGACCCGAGCTCGCTGGCCCAGACGTCGGGCATCTTCGACCTCAATCGCGCGGACAATCCCTTCAAGGACTGGTCCTGGATCTACGTCCCGGAGTGTACGGCCGATTTCGAGTGGGGCAACAACGTCGCGAACTATCCGGCCATCGGTGGGGCACCAGCCATCACCGTCCATCACAACGGATTCGTCAACGTCACCGCCGTGCGGGACTGGGTCTACAAGAACTTCACCTCGCCGGAGCGGATCTTCGTGTCGGGGAGCAGTGGCGGAGCCGATGCAGCGCTGCTTCACTATTCGTACATCCGCCAGCACTATACGGATGTGAAGAACTGGGCGTTCCTCGCAGATTCGTCGTTC
>JADGRG010000574.1 GCA_017881145.1 Sandaracinaceae bacterium
CTCGGCCTGATCAATCGCCATCGCGTGCACTTGCCCCCGGAAGAGCGCGATCCCCTGGTCATCGCCAGCGCTGAGGCGAGCCTAAACGCGCCGCTGCGCGTGCTAGGTGCTGCGCTTGGCGAACGCGCGTTCCTGCTCGGGGACGACTTCACGCTGGCTGACTTGAACGTGGCCTCGGTACTCGCCACTGCACTGACGGGAAGCTTCGATCTCGCGCCCTTCGGCACCGTCTTCAAATGGTTTGGTCGTTGCTTGTCCCGCGAGGCCGCCAAGCGCACGGTGGCTCTCGCAACGCGCGAACACTGAAGCCAATCGCTCGGAGCGGCGCGACGGATCACGCCTCAAGACAACCGATCGCGATAGCTCTCATACCCGAAGCGCCGGTGCACCGTGATCTTCCCGCTGGCGGGATCGTGCGAGCAGATCGAGGGCAAGCGCACGCCATTGAAGTTCGAGGTCTTCACCATGGTGTAGTGCGTCATGTCGAGGAAGATGAGCTTCTGGCCAATTTCGAGTGGCTTCGGAAACGAGTAGTCGCCGATCACGTCGCCGGCCAAGCACGTGAGGCCGCCGAGGCGATAGGTGTGAGCGTGCTGGCCGGGCTCACCGGCGCCGACTATCTCTGGGCGGTAGGGCATCTCCAGGCAGTCGGGCATGTGCGCGGTGGCGGAGGTGTCGAGGATGGCGAGGTGCATGTCGTTGTCGATCACGTCGAGCACGCTCGCGACTAACACGCCGGTGCGAATCGCGATGGCTTCGCCGGGCTCCAGGAAGACTTCGACGTTCCAGCGCTTCTTGAAGGCTTGGACCAGCGTGACGAGCTTCTCGCGATCGTAGTCGGGGCGCGTGATGTGATGACCACCACCCATGTTCACCCAGCGCACTTGCTCCAACCACGGCGCGAAGTTCTTCTCGACGGCAGCGAGTGTGCGTTCGAGCGCATCCGAGCCGAGCTCGCAGAGGTTGTGGAAGTGCAGGCCGGAGAGGCCGGTGAAGTCGCCGTGCTCGAAGCTCGCTCGCGTTGCTCCCAGGCGCGAGCGCGGTGCGCAGGGGTCGTAGAGCGCGACCTTCACTTCGCGATGCTCGGGGTTGATGCGTAGACCGAGCTCGACCGACTTGCCGGAAGCTTGGGCGATGGGGCGCAGGCGCTGCCACTGCGAGAAGCTGTTCAGGATCACGTGATCGCAGTAGCCGAGGATCTCCCGAAACTCGTCGTCGCTGTAGGCGGGCGCGTAGGCGTGCACCGCGCCCTTGAACTCTTCCTTGCCGAGCCGCGCTTCGTGCGGCGAGCTGGCCGAAACACCGCTCAGGTATTTGCGAACCAGGGGCGCTGCTGCCCACATCGCAAAGCCCTTGAGCGCGAGCAGAATGGTGCAGCCTGCGGCCTTCTGGACCTCGTCCAAGATGCGCAGGTTGTCTTCGAGCAGACCGAAATCCACGACGAACGCGGGAGTCTCGACGTCGGACGGGATGTCCAACATCGTGCGCTCGCGCGCCATCAGAGCTCCTTCACGTGCCAGGGCAGACCACGCTTCGCAAGCTCATCGAGGAAGGGATCGGGGTCGAGCTGCTCCATGTTGAAGACCCCCGGCTTCTTCCACAGACCCTGGAGCATCATGGTGGCGCCGACCACGGCCGGCACGCCGGTGGTGTAGGAAATGGCTTGCGAGCGCACTTCTTTCCAGCACTCGGCGTGATCGCAGATGTTGTAGATGAACACCTTGCGCGGCTTGCCGTTCTTCACGCCCTCGATCAAACAACCGATCGAGGTCTTGCCGGTGTAGGTGGCGCCGAGCGAAGACGGATCGGGCAAGAGCGCCTTCAGGAACTGAATGGGAACGATCTTGTGGCCCTGGAACTCCACCGGGTCGATGCGCGTCATCCCGATGTTGCCGAGCACACGCAGGTGCGTGAGGTATTCCTGGCCGAAGGTCATGTAGAAGCGGATGCGCTTGAGGCCGCGGATGTTCTTGACCAGCGACTCCAGCTCCTCGTGATAGAGCAGATAGCTCTCGCGCTCGCCGACGCCCGGATAGTCGAAGGGGAAGTGCTGTTCGAGAGGCTTGGTTTCCTTCCACTCGCCGTCTTCCCAGTAGCGACCGTTCTGCGTGATCTCGCGCAGGTTGATCTCGGGGTTGAAGTTGGTGGCGAAGGGGTGTCCGTGCGAGCCGCCGTTGCAGTCCAGGATGTCGACGGTGTGGATCTCGTCGAAGAGATGCTTCTGCGCATACGCACAGAACACGTTGGTGACTCCCGGATCGAAGCCCGAGCCGAGCAGCGCCATCAGGCCGGCTTTCTGGTAGCGCTCCTGATAGGCCCACTGCCACGAGTACTCGAACTTCGCCACGTCCGGCGGCTCGTAGTTGGCCGTGTCGAGGTAGGGAACGCCAGCGGCGAGACACGCGTCCATCAGCGGCAGGTCCTGGTAGGGAAGCGCCACGTTGATGAGCAGGGCGGGCTTCTCCTTCTGCAAGAGCGCGACCGTTTGCTTCACGTCGTCGGCATCGACCTGGGTGATGCGGATCTTGCGGCCTTGCAGCTCCTCGATCTCCTTCTGAATCTTCTCGCAGCGCGAGAGCGTGCGACTGGCCAAGAGGATGTCCGTGAAGACCTCCCGATTCTGTGCGCACTTGTGAGCGACGACGCCTCCGACACCACCCGCTCCGACGATCAGGACCTTGCTCATGAGCTCACCTCTACACCAGGAAGTGCGTCGGTCTCTGGGCCGAACGCGGCCGGAGCTTACGAGACGCTTGCGGCTTGCGGTAGGCGCAATCGACCGAGAAAGCTGGGGCTGTGGCTCAAGTCGCGCAGCCTTTCGTCCGAACGCCGGAGTAGGCACGAAGCGATTCGGAGTGGCTCGCCCATGCTCTGGAAGAAGAAAGCGGATGGAAGTAGCGGGCAACCGCCCAGCAAGAGCGTTGATCCGCCCGCTCCGGGCCCATCGGTGTCCCCGTCGGGCCAACCGGGGGCGCGGCGCGAGGACTTCGACCGTGCCCTCGAGGCCCTGGTGAATGTGGTGCGGGCGGTCGGCCAATACGCCATCGACCTGCCGGAGGTTTCGGCCAAGGATGTCACGCGGCTGGCGGAGCACTGGGCGCAGCACCTGCTTTTTCAACGCCCCAGACCCGGCGACGAGCAAGCCCGCGGCCGTGACCGCGACTATGCCGGTGCGCTGCGCTTTGCGGTCGAGCAGCTCAAGAACGAGCACGGACATGTCACGCGGTCGATTTCGGATCTGCGCCAGACGGTCTGGACTTTCATCCACAGCCTCAACCGTGCGCTGACCGACGACGGAGCGGACGACGTCAAGGTGTCCGCACAACTGGCGCGGCTGCGCACAGCCGCGGAATGCGGCTCGACCGAGGAGTTGCGACAGGCGGCTCTCGCGACCGCGGGCTCGGTCGAAGAGGTGGTGCAAACCCGCAAGCGCCGCCAGGCGCAGCGCAACGGCGAGCTCGGGCGGAAGCTGAAGAACCTGGGCCGTGAGCTCGAGGATGCACGCCGCGAAAGCTCGCTCGACCCACTCACCCAGCTCTACAATCGCGGCGCCCTCGACGATCACCTCTCCGAGTTGGTCGCGCTTCAGACCTTCGTCGACCAGCCTACCAGCCTCTTGCTGGTAGACATCGATCACTTCAAAGCCATCAATGACACCTACGGACATCCGGTGGGCGACATCGTGCTGCGCAAGCTGAGCGATGCGTTGGTGCGAGCGTTTCCGCGCCGCAGCGACTTCGTGGCTCGTTACGGCGGCGAGGAATTCGCCGTGGTGTTGCCGGAAACCAACGCAAAAGATGCGGCGGTTCTGGCGGAGCGGCTGCGTGTCGGGATGCGCAAGCTGGACTTTCCCAGCACACCCAACTTGAAGTTCACGGTGTCCATCGGTGGAGCCGTGCTGCGCGCTGGCGAGAACATCACGAGCTGGGTGGAGCGCGCGGACCGCGCACTCTACGAGGCCAAGCACGCCGGCCGCGACCGCGTGCTGGTCACCGACGTGTGACCGTGACGTGACACGCTTGCCGCGTGCGCATGCCCAGCGTGGCGGCCGCTGCGACAGGCTCTCTCAGCCACGAATGCGCAGCGCTGCGACGCTGGCACGGAGCTGGTCCTGTTGGCGTAGAAGCTCGGTGACCAGACGGAACTGCGCGCGCGCACGCTCCAAGTTGTGCGCCTCGTGCTGCACTTTGAAGTAGCGATCTCCGAGCAGGTAGTCGGTCAGAAAGCGCATCCCAAGCTCGTAGGTCACGATCTTGCCCGCCACCGGCAAGTACTCCCACTCCGCCTGCGAGAACATGTGGCCGAGCGCAGCGATGTAGCCACGCGCCAACGCGTCGAAGTAAGGCAGGTGCAGGAGCGCGCCACCGGGCTCGCGTTCGTCCTCCGCCACCGGACAGCCCACCAAGCGCACCAAGTCACCAAAGTCGTGCAGCCAGAGCCCGGGCATGACCGTGTCCAGGTCGACGACGCAAAGCCCACGCTGGCTTTGCGCGTCGAAGAGCAGGTTGTCTAGCTTCGCGTCGTTGTGGGCGATGCGCTGCGGCAGCTCGCCCGCAGCGACCGCAGCCGCGAAGAGACTGGCCAGCTCAGCATGCACTTCGGCGAAGTCGAGCTCGGCACGGACGCCGCGCGCGCGACCCAGCGGATCTGCATGTGCCGCCTGCCGCAGCGCAGCGAGCCGAGCTTCGGTGTCGTGGAAACCTGGGATGGTCTGCGCGAGCGCGGGCCCAGGCAGGTCGCAGAGCGCAGCGCCGAAGTGACCAAAGGCTTGGCCCGCCTCGAACGCCTGCGGCTCGCTCTGCGCAAAGCGCAGCGACAGAGCACCCTCGATGAAACGAAAGGCCCGGTAGCAAGTTCCGTCCGGCAAGCGCGCGTAGAGCTCAGCGTCACGCGTCGGGATGATCTCTAGGACGCGGCGCTCGGGCTCCTTTGCAAGAGTGAGAGCCAGCTTGTGCGCCAGCTGTGCCGTGACCCTGGCCAGGTTACCCATCACGGCGTCGAGATCGGTGAAGACGTGCTGGTTGAGCTGCTGCACCAAGAGCCGCCGCCGTTGGCTGCCATCTCGCAGCGTCACCACGAAGCTTCGGTGGATGTGCCCTTCACCGTGCGGCGAGACCGACTCCACCTCGCCCTCGGCGCGGAAGCTCGCGATGCTGCGCCTCACGGCATCTTCGTCCTGCCGTGTCATCCGCTGCTCAGCATACAGGCGCTCCCGCATCCGGTATAGTGCGCAGCCAGCAGCGTGAAACACTGGCGAAGCTTCATCTTTGCGGCCGCGACCGTGCTCTCGATCGGGCTTGGCCTGTGGATCCACTGGCCGAGCGTCGACTCTGGTTTCCGCAGCGACGACTACGTGCAGTGGGCGATGCTGCGCGGACATTTCCCGGCGCAACGCAGCGCCTTCGATCTCTTCGACTTCGCTTCAGGCGACCCGAGCGAAGCCAAGCGCATCCAGGCGTTCGGCTACCTGCCCTGGTGGTCCGATCCAGCGCTGCGCCTGCGTATGTGGCGGCCAATCTCGAGCGCGCTGATGGCTGGCGACCATGCGCTCTTCGGCCCGCACGCACGCCCTCACCATCTGCACTCGATGGCCTGGTTCGTCCTGCTCCTGATCTCGGCCGCCCTACTCTTGCGTGAGCTCCTGCCGCCATCAGCGGCAGCCTTCGCCATCTGCTTTTTCTCGGTCGAGGAAGGGCATACGGTGCCCGTCGGCTGGCTCGCCAGCCGCAACACCTTGGTCGCCACCACCTTGGGCTTTCTGGCCACGCTCGCGCACGTGCGCTTTCGCAAGCACGGCATGCGCGGTGGGCCGTGGCTCAGCTGCGTGCTGACTTGCCTGGCGCTGCTCTCCGGCGAATATGCACTGACCGCCCTCGCCTACGTGTTCGCCTACGAGTGTCTGGCGCGCAGCGAGAGCTGGGCCACTCGCGCGCGGGCTCTCCTGCCCGTCGGGCTGCCAGCGTTCGCTTACGTCGTCGCGCACTCGCTGCTCGGGCGCGGCGCACTTGGCTCGGGCTACTACTTGAGCCCTTCGACCGATCCCTCGGGCTTCTTGCTCGCTATCTTCACGCGCATCCCGGCGCTGATCGGCGATCTCGTGTTCGGCCTGCCCGCCGCCTATTACGTGGCCGGCTCGCCGTGGCGCAACTACGTGCTCTCGCTCGGGCTCTTCGAGCCTGCGACTTGGCGCAAGCTGCCCGAATGGACCACCTGGCACGTTCTCATCGGCTACCTGGCACTGGCCTTGTACGCGCTGGGCTTGCGGGCGCTCGTGCGACGCCTGCACGAGAGCGAGCGCCCCGCGATACTTTGTCTCGCGATAGGTGCACTGCTCGCGCTCTTGCCCGTGGCGGGCGCGCTGCCCGGAGATCGCTTGGTGCTCGGAGCTGCGCTCGGCGTCTCTGCGCTGGCTGCGCTCTTACTGGTCCGTCTCTCCCCTTTCTCGGCAGGGCCCATCTCCTGGCTCTCGCGCGGCGGGCGGCTCCTGCTCGCCTGCGCACTGCTCTTCACACTGGGCTTTTCCAGTCTGGATCGCGCGTATGGGCAAGCACGCGGCTTTCGCCTCGAGTCCGATGCGCTGCGCGTCTGGTCGCTCGACGCCGACTTGCCGCAAGAGCACGCGCGAGACCAACGCGTCTACATCATCTGCGCCGGTGACTTCACGACGGCGGTCAACCTGCCCTGGTTGCGCCTGATGCACGGACTGCCTCTGCCAGCGTCCTATCGACGCCTACAAGCCGGCGCACAGCCCGTCGACATCCTGCGACTGGACGAGCGCAGCCTCGAGCTCAACGCGTTGGCCAGCAACCTGGAGGGCGACGCTGTGCCGTCACTCTATCGCGACCGCCGCCATCCGCTGCAGCCTGGTTTTCGCACGGAGTTGCCGGGGCTACGCGTGGAAGTGAAGAAGACCGTGCAGGGAAACCCCGCGGCCACGATCTTCACCTTCGACCGCTCGGTGGACGACCCGAGCCTGTGGTTTCTGCAGTCGACCGCGTTCGGCCTGCGCCGCATCGACATGCCGAAAATCGGCGAAAAGCTCCGCGTGCCTCGGCCGCAAGTGCGCGACCTACGGGTGCTCGATCGCGGATTCGACGACGCTGCGAGCGAGTGATTGGACGCCGCGCTCGCTACGATCGCCTAGCGCTCGAAACTTCCGCGACCCCGTAGCCGCTGGCCTGCGGGTCGGTCGGCAACCCGAGAAGTGACGCTGGGTGAGCCTGGATGCACGCCGATAAGAGGCTGCCCCCGCTTGCGGACCGGACGCATCGTGGCGATGCTCGGTCGCCCTCACCGCTCGGGTGAGGTTCTCGAACGGGAGACCGCCATGCCCACACCAGCCACCGCCGAACGCCTGCCGCAGCCAGCACCCATCCGCGAATCGCTGCCAGCCGGAGAGACCGTCTCGTTCAACCCTGCGACGCTGCAGGAAGTCAGCCGCGTCCCCAACACCGATCTCTCGCGCCTGCCTGAAATCTTCGCGAAGGCCCGTGCGGCGCAGCGGCTCTGGGCGCAGCTCTCGTTCGATGCGCGCACGCGGCACATCCTCAAGATGCGCGACTACGTCGTGACGCACGCCGAGGAGCTCGCCTCCGTCGTGTGTCGCGAGAACGGAAAGCTGCGCACCGACGCGCTGGTGACCGAGGTCATTCCCTGCGCCCTGGCGGCCGACTGGTACGGCAAGCACGCCAAGCGTGCGCTCGCGCCCAAGAAGGTGCCGCTGGGCTCTCTGCTTTTCCTCAACAAGAAGAACGAGATCATTCGCCTGCCGCTGGGCGTGGTCGGAATCATCAGCCCCTGGAACTACCCGCTCTCGATCCCCTTCGGCGAAGTCGTTATGGGGTTGATGGCTGGCAACGCCGTGTTGCTGAAGGTGGCCGCTGCAACCATCGGCGTGGGCGCAGCGATCGAGCGCATCGTGGCCGCGGGCGAGCTGCCGGACGGGCTCTTCCATCACATCGTCGGCTCCGGCGGACGCGTCTCGCAGGGCTTCTTCGATCAGCACGTCGACAAGCTCTTCTTCACCGGCTCGGTGCCGACCGGCAAGCAGCTGATGGCTGCGGCTGCAAAGACCCTCACCCCACTCTCGCTGGAGCTGGGTGGCAAGGATCCGATGCTCGTGCTCGAGGACGCCGATCTGGAGCGTGCGGCCAACGGCGCGGCCTGGGCCGGTTACCAAAACGCCGGTCAGAGCTGCGGCGGCGTCGAACGCGTCTACGTGCACGCATCGGTCTACGATCCCTTCGTCGAGCTGCTCAAGCAGAAGACGAGCGCCATGCGTCATGGCCCGGATCATGGCTGCGACGTCGACATGGGCGCGATGACTACGCAGGAACAGATGGAAACGGTGCGCCGTCAGGTAGACGCTGCCGTCGCCGCGGGCGCGAAGATCGTCGCGCAGTCGCGTTGCGTCGACCCCAAGGCCGCTGGCTACTTCTATCCCGCTACGCTCATGACCCACGTGGATC
>JADGRG010000575.1 GCA_017881145.1 Sandaracinaceae bacterium
CCCAGCTCCCACAGCCGCAGCTCGACCAGCTCTCGCTCAGCTCGCACGTGGTGGACCTGGTTTCGGAGGGCTTCGATCTCGCGCTGCGCGGAGGCCAGCTGCCTGATTCGGCGCTGATCGCCCGCAAGCTCTCGGAGAGCGCGCTCAAGCTCTTCGCAAGTCCCGCTTACCTGAAGCAGCACGGCACACCCCGCACCGCTTCCGAGCTCACAACGCACGCCTGCGTGCTCTACGGACGTGAGCTGCGAGCCACCTGGAAGCTCACCAGCGGTGCCAAGGCGCACGCCGTGCAAGTCACCGGCCGGCTCTGCGCGGACGACTTCGGCGTGGTGCGACGAGCCGTGGTCGCGGGTGCTGGCATCGGCCTATTGCCCGTGCTCGCCTGCGCCGACGACCTCCGCAAGAAGCGCCTGACGAATCTCCTGCCCGATCACAGCGTCGAGGGCGGCGGCCTCTCGGCTGCCTCGCGAGCTTTCATCGACTTCGCCGCCAAAGAGCTGGCTCACCTCAGCGTGCGCCGAGGGTGAGAAGCTCTAACGATCCGCCAGCACCAGCACGCTGGTCGGGCCCGGACCAAGCGCGAGCTTCTGACCAAGCAGCGCGCCCGTCTTGGTGTCGAACACGCTGAGCTGGCCGTTGCCATGCGGCGTGAGCTTGCCGGTGAGCAGATACGTGCTGTCGGCAGGGTAGTTGAGCGACTCGACGCCGAAGTCGACGACATACACTCGGCTGCCATCGCGGTTGAAGTTGACGCCCACCGGACGGCCGTCGAGCGGGATCCTCCGCGTCACCGCGTAGGTCTGGGTATCGATCGCAATCAGCTCGTGCGTGCCGTGGTTCGTGACGTAAAGCTCGCTGCTGTCGGGCGTGACGTTGCCGATGATCGCCTGACTGCCGGCGCCGGTAGCGACCGTGGCGACTAACTTCCAACTCTTCGTGTCAACCACTGACACATCGTCGGAGAGGAAGTTGAGCGTGAACACCTTGGAGCCGTCGGGCGAAATCGTGATCCACGCAGGCACCGAGCCGACGGCGATCGATGGATGCGTCACGGTGCCCGTGTCGCTCGAGATGGCGCGCAGAGTACCCGCGCCGCCGCCGAGCACGTTGAACGCCGCCACGTAGAGCGTCTTGCCGTCTGGGCTCACGGTGATCGAGGCGGGCAGATCGGGGGTCGTGATGGAGCTTGCGATCTGGTTGGTGGAGGTGTCGATGAGCGCGATCTGGTTCGAGTTGAGACCCGCATACACATACTTGCCAGCCGGATCCATCGCGATCACGTAGGGACGCCCCGTCACGGCGATCGACGTCACAGTCTGTGTGTCGACCGCGATCGCGGAGACCGTGTTGTCTGCCCAGTTCGCCGTGTAGAGCTGCTTGTGATCAGGCGTTGCCAGGATGATCGCCGGCCCTGCGCCCACCGAGATCTTGCTCAGCACTGCTTGGCCTTTCTCGTCGACCATCACGACTTGGTTGTCGGCGGACACGCTCGCATAGATGCGTGCGCCCGGAGCCGTCCCACTGTCGGTGCCAGCATCCCGGGGCTTGGTCGCCTTGGTCGCCGGGTCGCTCGCGTGAGAGCCGCAGGCAGCTGAGCCGAGGCAAAGCAGGAGCGCGAGCGCGAGCACGGGCCGCGCAGCACCGTTCACACCACCGAATCGAGTGTCATCCATGCGTCCTCCAGACCGTGAGCCGCGTACGTAACTCACCAGCCTGTTAGGATTTCTTCCCTGCCGTGTCAATCGCCCGACGCTTAGCGACGGTTCGCGCACAGCTCACTCTTCGCTGGCGTCTACGAGCGGCGAAAAGAGTTCTTCGACTTCGGCCACGCCGAACGCCATGCCGTTGCCAGCGGCGGCACCGAGCACTGAGCCAGCCAGCTCGCGCTTCTTCTGCTGCAGCCCCAACATGCGCTCTTCCACACTGCCCGCAGCCACCAAATTGTAGACGAACACGGGCTTGGTCTGGCCGATGCGATACGCCCTGTCAGTCGCTTGATCTTGTGCCGCAGGGTTCCACCAGGGGTCGTAGTGGATGACGCTGTCGGCGCTGACCAGGTTCAGGCCGGTGCCGCCCGCTTTCAGGCTGATCAAGAACACGTCGGCATCGCCGCGTTCGAAGCTGTCGACCACCTTCTGACGGTGCTCCGTTGCGCCCGTGAGTGTTAGATACGGGATCTTGCGCTCGCAGAGCCCCTGCGCGAGCAGCGCGAGCATGCTGGTGAACTGCGAGAACACCAGCACGCGGTGCCCGTCGCGCAAGAGCTGATCGAGGAGCGAAAAGCATAGATCATACTTGGCCGACTGCCGCACGAAGCGGGCTGCGTCGCTCTTGACCAGGCGCGGATCGCAGCAGAGCTGACGGAGCTTCATCAGCGCATCCAGGATCGGGATGGTGGATGCGGAAACGCCGCGCTTGCGTATCGCCGCGCGAACGTCGGCGTGGGCAGCGATGCGGATGCTCTCGTAGAGCTCGCGTTGCTTGCCGCGCAGCTCGACCGGCCGGACGATCTCCGTCTTGGGCGGCAGCTCCTTGGCGACATCCCGCTTCATGCGCCGCAGGATGTAGGGCGAGACCAGCGCGCGCAGCGCAGCCAAGCGCTGCGCGTCGCGGTGGATCTCGATCGGAAAGCGATAGAAGTGCCGAAAGGCAAGCCCATCGCCGAGCAGCCCAGGCATCAGGAAATCGAAGAGAGAGAAGAGCTCGTCGAGGCTGTTTTCGATGGGCGTTCCCGTCAGACAGAGGCGGTGCCTACTGTGCAGGAGCTGCGCGGATTCGTGCGAGAGGCTGCGCGGATTCTTGATGGTCTGCGCTTCGTCGAGGATCAGGTAGTGGAAGCTCTGCGTGACGAAGAACTCTTGGTCGCGCACCAGCACGGGATAGGTCGTCAGACACACATCACACTGGGCCAGCTCCGAGCGGCGCTTGTCGCGATCTTTGCCGTGCAACACGGTGACACGCAGGTGCGGCGCGAACTTTGCGAGCTCGCGCTGCCAGTTGCCGACCAGGCTGGTCGGCGTCACGACCAGCGTGGCGATGTCGGCGCGGCCGCTCTCTTTCTCGATGCAGAGATGCGCGATGGTCTGCAGGGTCTTGCCGAGGCCCATGTCGTCGGCCAACACGCCGCCTGCATCGTGCTCACGCAGATGTTGTAGCCACGCAACACCCTGGACTTGGTAAGGTCGCAGGCTCGCGCGCAGCTCGCTCGGCGCAGCCCGCGAAAGCTCGGGCGGCGGCGCAGACAACGCCCGGACCCGCGCCGAGATCGCGTGGTGAGTTTCCAGGTGCAGACGCTGGGGCTCGCCCGCAAACGCCTCTTCCAGGTGACCGAGGGCTGCGGCCCGCACGCTGGGAAACTCGATGACCGCACCTTCGCAGAGTCGCCCCTGGTAGAGCTCTGCCATGACCTGCATCAGGAGGCACAGCCGTTCGGGCGGCACCGACACATAGCGCGAGATCCCCGGCACCGACACGAAGCGCGGCGAGAGTTGCGGCAAGCGCTTGCGTTCGAGATTCACGCCCTCTTCCAGCATGGCGAGCAGCACGGGCAGAAGATTGATGCGGTGTCCGTCGATCTCGATGCCGAGCTCCAGGCTGAACCAGTCGGGCTTTTCGTCGCTCTCCTCGACCACCGCGTACCAAGGCGGCTCCTGTGTGAGCACTTGATATGGATAGTCGTCTGCGACGCTGACCTTCCAACCGAGCGCGGAGAGCTGCGGCAACGCGTACGCCGTGAATGCACAGCGAGCGTCCTTGATCTCGTCCACGTGCAAGAGGTAGTCGGCGCGCGAACCCGGCACCACGCCGTAGTCTTCCAGCAGCTCGAGATCGATCGCGCCGAAGCCTTCGAGCAGGTGGCGGGCGCGTGCCTCGGCCTGCGCGTCGCGCGAGAACGCCGCCATGCCAGCTCGGTCGGCACAGAAGAAACGCTGCTGGGTGTCGCTGCTGCGCGCCGTGAATCCTTCGTAGCGAAAGCAGAGCTCGATCACCGGGACTTCGATCTCTTGAAAGTCCGAGCGCAGCATTTCACCGCGGTTGACCAGCACCCGCTCCATGAAGAGGCAGATCTGCGGCTGCACCAGCCTCGCAACTTGGGCCGATTCGGCCAGCGCGTGCGGCGCGTGCGGCGCGTGCACCCCGTCAAGACCGTCGAGCGCCTGCAGGGCACGTTCGATGCCGAGCTCCGCTTCCTGCAGCGCGCCGAGATCGTTGGACATCTGGGCGTTTAGATCAGATTTGCTCGGCAAAGTCGAATTCGAATTGTGGATCACGGCACTGGCTGTGGCGGCGCAGATGTACGACCACCATGGATCGTGGCGCGCATGCGATGCTGCCCATGCTAGAGCGAATTGCAGAGACCCGTTGCTCAAGAGCTGTCCAGCTTACTCAGCAAGCACGCCGCGCCGCCTGCAGCAGCAACCGCTTCTCGGATTCAGCGATCACGCTTCGCGCACGCTGCGCGGCATCGGGGTTCACGGAGATCGAGGTGATGCCGAAGCGCACCAGGTGATCGGCGAACTCGGGGTTGTTGCTGGGCGCTTGGCCGCAGAGCGAGGAGGTCAGCCCGTGCTCGCGTGCCTTCTCGATGATCTGGCGGATCGCGTCCAGCACCGCAGCATCGGACTCGTCGAAGAGCTCGGCGCAGGTCTCGGAGTCGCGGTCGACGCCGAGCATGAGTTGCGTGAGATCGTTGGAGCCGATCGACACACCATCGATGCCGAGCTTCGCGTAGTCGGGGATGCGATACACGACCGACGGCACCTCCGCCATCACCCAACGCTTGAGCCCGCGCTGCTTACCGAGCCGATGCCCGTCGATCAGCTCCAAGCACGCCTCCAGCTCCCACTTGGTGCGCACGAAAGGAATCATCAGGTGCAGGTTCGGCGTCTGGTCGCGCACCCGCGCCACGGTATCGAGCTCCAAGAGGAAGAGATCCGGCTCGCGCACGTAACGATAGGCTCCGCGATAGCCGATCATCGGGTTTTCTTCGTGGGGCTCGTAGGCCTCGCCGCCCTTGAGCTTGCGGAACTCGTTGGTCCGGAAATCGTAGGTGCGGTAGATGACGGGACGCGGCGCGAAGGCGCGCGTGATCGTCAAGAGGGATGCGCTCATCTTCTCGATGAACTCCTCACGCTTGCCTTCCGCCAAGAGCTGCTTTGGGTGCACGCCCAGAAGTGCGTCGGTGATCATGAACTCCGCACGCAAGAGGCCGACGCCGTCGACTGGCAGCGCGGCCACCTGCGCAGCCTGCGACGCGATCGCCAGATTCACGTAGAGCTTGGTGCCGAGCGGTTCCACGCTCTCGACGCTGGCGGCGGCACGCTCGCTTGCCGCCTGATCCTTCAGCGCGATCTTCTCGGTGACGTCGCCTTCCAAGATCTGTCCGGTGTGACCGTCGACGGTCACCAGCTCGCCGTTACGCAGCACCTTGGTAGCCTCACGCGTGCCGACCACGCAGGGGATGCGCAGCTCACGGCTGACGATCGCCGCATGACACGTCATGCCGCCGCCGTCCGTCACCAACGCACAAGCTCGTCGCAGCGTGGGCACCCAGTCGGGACTCGTCATCTGTGCGACCAGCACTTCGCCGCTCTGCAGCTGCGCGCTCTCGTCGGCGGACTGCAGAATGCGCACCTTGCCACAGACTCTGCCGGGCGCGGCACCCAGCCCGGAGAGCAACACGCGCGCCGGTGCGGCATGGGTCGCGGCCGGAGCGTTCTGTGTCAGCGTCGTGATGGGCCGCGACTGCAATATGTAGAAGCTGCCGTGCGACACGGCCCACTCGATGTCCTGCGCTGAGCCATAGTGCTGCTCGATGCGCAACGCGAGCGCGGCGAGCTTCATGACCTCGGCGTCGTCCAGCACGCGCCGACTACGCTCGTGCACCGGCAGCATCACGCGCTGATCCTTGCCGTTTGCGCCGCGCACCAGCTTGTGGGTCTTGTCACCGATGCGCACGGACACTAGGCGGGGCCCGTCCTTGACGAGCACGTAGGTGTCGGGCTCGACCTGCCCGCTCACCACCACCTCGCCCAGACCAAACGCCGCCTCGATCACGATCCGGCTCTGGTCGGAGGTCGCTGGGTCGGCGGTGAACATCACGCCACTGCGCTCGGAGTCGACCATCTCCTGCACGACCACGGCGATTGCAGGCTCGTCGTGAAAGCCCTGACTCACTCGATACGAGAGCACGCGCTCGCCGAACATGCTGGCAAAGCACCGCACCACTTTGTCGGAGAGCTCGTCTTCGCCGCAGACGTTGGTGAAGCTTTCGTTCATACCAGCGAACGAGGCCCCGGCCGTATCCTCGCTGGTGGCCGACGAGCGCACCGCCACGTGGCCGCTACCGCCGAGCCTCCGATACGCCGCGACGATCACCTTGCGCAAGCGCTCCGGCAGACCCGCCTTGCGCACCAGCGCCTTGAGCTCGGCGGAGACCTTGGTGAGGGCCGCGCTCTCATCCGGCCTCACGCTCTGCAAGAGCTTCTGCACCTCCGCGCGCACACCGGCCGCGTCGAGCGCCGCGAGGTAGGCCTGTGCGGTGATCACGAAGCCAGGCGGCACCGGTAAGCCTGCGCGCGAAAGCTCGCCGAGGTTTGCACCTTTGCCACCGACTAAGCTGGTGTCGTCCTTGCCAAGTGTGGCAAAAGCACGCACGAGTTGAGCGTCGTCGTCTGCAAGTCTTGGTTTGGCAAGATCGTCCATATCGTCCATATCGTCCATCGCGCTCCTCACATAGCCCCGAGCCAGCCGACGCCAAGCACGAATTTCCATGCCCGAAACTCCATTTTCGCCCGAGAGCCTGTGTGTCCTGGGCTCGGTGCTGGCGGTCCGGGAGCTGCCCTTGTGTCCGGAGCTGCGGCTCTGGCTCTTGCGCGACGACGTGGACTATCCCGTGCAACGCGCCCTCATCCACCGCTTGTCGGGGCGCTGCGGCACGCCCTAAACAGGAACGCATGGAGCGCGGTCCAGGCGTCTCTGTTTAGGCGCGAACGCTTCTGCGCCGACCAGCTCACCGCGCACCCGCAAGCGTGAGCGCGGTGTCAGGTGGCAGGTTCTGCACTTTGGTCACGACCAAAGCCGGGCTGGTGCTCCAGTGCACTTCGAAGTCGAAGATGATCTTGTCACCCGCCGACACGTCCTTCGGCGCGACACCCGGCCCAAACCCGAAGATCATCGTCATCGATTCCATGCTCGATGCCTTGCCATCGCGGTCCTTGAAGCGCGGCACAGCTTCGTGATGGATCGCCACACGCGCGTCGACGCCGCTGCCGCTGACTTCCTGGACCAGCCCGCGCACGTGGTAGCTCTCCACCGCCTCTTTTCCCTGATCGCAGGCCGAAAGACCCAAGAGCAGGGTGCAGACGAGCACGAGCCGGCGAAGTGCGCGAAGTGCGTGAAGCACGTGACGGCTCCTATCGATCTCTGGTTCGCGCGCGACGCAGCGCAGGTGTCCGGAAAGGCCCCATAGCGTGGACGCTTGTGCACGCAGCTGCAAGCCTTGACCCGGTGCCGCATCGCTTCCGATAATCGTGGGCATGGCCACGCCGAAACCGTCGAGCGACGAACCACTGCAATGTCCACGCTGCGTCAAGAAGATGCGCAAGCAGCGGCACGTGCGCGCGGTGATCGACCACTGCGACGAGTGCGAGGGAAACTTCTTCGACGAAGGCGAGATGCTGGCCGTGCTTGGCAAGAGCGCCGACCCCGAGGTCTGGGCGCGCAGCAATCGGCAGCTCACGCCGAGCCCTAGCCAGCTGCGGTGTCCACGCTGCCACACCCGCATGCACTTGCAGCCACTCAACGAGGAAACGGTCGACGTCGACATCGACCTGTGCCCAGGTTGCGGCGGCATCTGGCTCGACGGTGGCGAGGTCGATGCCGTGATGCGCATCGGTGCACGCAAGCTCGCCGTCAAAGCGGCCGAAGCGCGCAACAGCCGGAAGGACACCGCCCCCGAGCTGATCGGCCGCTACCTCTCGCTCTTCCCGAAGAAGTGAAGTGCAGCCTCAGCGCGGATGCACATCGTCGAGCGCTGCGCGACGCTTTTCCACGACGCCGCCTTCGCGCGTGAAGTAGCAGAGCTCGCTATAACCGGCTTGCGCGATCGCCCGCAGACAAGCGTCGAGACCCACGCCGACATCGTGCGCGCCATGGCTGTCGTCGCCGAGCGTGACACCGACGCCCATACGATGCGCGAGCGCGAGGATCTCCGGCAGCGGATACACGGGGCCCAAACCGCGCCGGTGGGGAGCCGCATTGACGTCCAGCACGGCCCCAGCAGCGACGATGATTTCGAGGGTGGCTTCGATATGCGCAAGGACGCGCGGCGAAAAGCTCGCGCTTGGCCCGTCGAACTTGCGAATCAGGTCGATGTGACCGACCACCTCGGGACGCAGCGTCGTGACCAGCTCGGAGAGCGCTTGGAAGTAGCGGATCTGCAACGCTTCGTTGCCACCCAGCTGCGCAGCGAGCGCGCTCGTGACCTCGGCCGTGAAGTCGATGAAGGTACCATCGACGTCGTGCACGCTGCCGATGATGAAGTCCGGGCGGTGGCGCTGCCGCAGCTCACCCATGCGCGAAGCCCACTCGCTCGGCGGCAGGCGCTCGGTCTCGAAGCCGAAGAGCAGCTGGATGCGGTCTGCGTAGCGCTCGCGCAGCTCCTGCGCGCGCACCACGTAGGCCTCGAAGATGCGCTCGAGGTCGGCGGGCGTGAGATCTTGTTCCTCGGGATAGAGCTCTTCGCGCCGGTAGCGGGGTACGTGCTCGGAGAGTCCGTAGTGCGTGAAGCCAGCCTCGATCGCGCGCTCGACGACAGGTTGGAGATCTCCCTTGGCGTGGCGGCAGAACTCACCGCTGTGCCCTCCGTGGTAGCTGAACCAAGGCATAGAAGAGAGAAGCTAGCCTGGACGCACGTGCTCTGCGAGTGCTTAAACAGGAACGCATGGAGCGCGGTCCAGGCGTCTCTGTTTAGCCGCTCGGGCGCTGCACCGCGTGCAGGTGCTTACGCA